>CAYRMV010000078.1:0-16029 GCA_964425255.1 uncultured Flavobacteriales bacterium | reverse complement strand
TCATCCCTGTTTCAGACTGTAAATAAATCTGCGTATTTCGGGCAATTCGAGCAGAAAAATCGGTTGGTAAAGCGATGGCTTCATCTAAAGCATTGGTATGCAAAGATTGTGTTCCACCAAAACCAGCTGCAAGTGCTTCGATACACGTTCTAGCCACATTATTAAATGGATCTTGTTCCGTTAAACTCCAACCTGAAGTTTGGCAATGCGTTCTCAAAGCAAGAGACTTAGTATTTTTAGGTTTAAATTGATTGACCAATTTTGCCCAGATCAGTCGACCGGCACGCATTTTAGCAATTTCCATGAAATGATTCATTCCGATTGCCCAGAAAAAACTCAAGCGTGGAGCAAATTCATCTACATCCATTCCCGCTTGAATTCCAGCGCGGAGGTATTCCAACCCATCCGCAAGCGTATACGCCAATTCAATTGCAGCCGTTGCACCCGCTTCTTGCATGTGATAACCCGAAATGGAAATCGAATTAAAACGAGGCATATTTTTGGAAGTATACGCAAAAATATCCGCAATGATTTTCATGGATGGTTTCGGCGGATAGATATATGTATTCCGAACCATGAACTCTTTCAAAATATCATTTTGAATGGTACCAGACAAATCACTTTGAGAAACACCTTGCTCCTCAGCTGCTACAATATAAAATGCCATGATCGGAATAACTGCACCATTCATGGTCATAGAAACCGACATTTCATTCAATGGTATTTGGTCAAACAAGACCTTCATATCCAAAATAGAGTCGATCGCTACACCTGCTTTCCCAACATCACCCACTACTCTTTCATGGTCGGAGTCGTAGCCTCGGTGAGTAGCTAAGTCGAAAGCCACCGAAAGACCTTTTTGACCTGCAGCTAAGTTACGACGGTAAAAAGCATTGGACTCTTCAGCAGTTGAAAAACCAGCATATTGTCGAATTGTCCAAGGACGAATGGCGTACATCGAACCATAAGGACCACGTAAATAAGGAGCTAAACCAGATACAAATCCCAAATGTTCAGTATTCGAAAGGTCTTTTGCTTGGTAAAAATTCTGCAATTGTATTTTTTCAGCTGTTTCAAATACAGGATGAGCATCTTTTTGGTTGTTTTCTATTTCGATTATCCAATCTGGTAAAACCGTTGTTGAAACGTGTTCATTAATTGCAAATTCCGATACATTATTAAAAGATTGTCCTTTTTCAAATACAGATTCCAAACGAAGAGATTCAAAACCTAAATACGAATTTGGGGTATTCCATACCAAATTTACTTGATCTGGATTTGGAAATTTATTTACTCCAATCAACATTTGTTTTCCTTCCAAAATCGCCGTTTGACGTAAGCGTGAAGTTTCTCTAACTTCTGATTGAAAAGCAGACCAATTTTCGTTTTTAAACAATCCTCCACTAGCTTGAATGGATTGTAATTTGCTCCAGGTTTGATTTATCAATTCATTCGTCAGCCATTCGATTGCATAACTTCCACCAGCAGCATCAATCACTTGTTGTAAATATGATTCTTCTTTTAACAACAAGGAAATATTGGTTGCCATTCTTTGGGTGAATGCAGTTGATCCGGTAATTGACTCTCCGTCATAAGGTTGAACCAATAAGTGATCAACACCTCCTAAAACAGCAGACATTGCTTCGGTGGTTTGACGCAACAAATTGGTGTATGGATCTTTTAACGATTTATTGATAAATCCTGTCTTTGCCGAAATCAGGATGGTCCGACTGCAACCATGTTCCGGTTTGAATACAGCGGCTAATTTTGCCCACAAACTTCGAAACGCTCTAAACTTGGCTATTTCAACAAGATAAGTAGAACCTACACCTAATTCTGCATGAACACTAGCCAAAGCATCATCCACCAAAACACCGGATTGAATTGCTTTTTCCACATGATTTAATCCAGCGGAAAGAACAAACGTCAATTCTTGAATAGCATTTGCACCTGCTTGTTGCAAAGCATATCCATTCAACGAAGTAGATGCTTTTGAGAAATTCAGTTCCGAATTTAGATGAGATGGATTAAAAAAAGCTACAAATGCCTTTTTGGTATCAAAATAAGATTGAATTTCACGAATTAAATTAGAGTCAGAAGTGACAAAATACGTACGGATATATTCAACTAACACTTCATCAAGAAGTACAGATAAATTTACATCCGACTTACCATTCAAATGAAAAACCAAAGAAGTCGTTCCTTTGTTGAGATAATCGAGAGCAAGAGAATTGGCTGATTTTTCATCCGAAACAACAATTGAAGTACCAATAAACCAATCGTTATTTTCTGTTTGATAGCCTCTTGTATAGGGAAAAATCCCTGGAACTAAATCAGAAGTATGTTGATCATCTTGATGAAAATAAGCAGGAAACTGAATTCCTTCAATGATGTAATTTTTATGTAATTTAGCTTCAATGGGCTCACCTTTCAATTCTTTGGATAATAAATTTACCCAATCTTGTTTGCTTGCTTTGCTAAATTCGTCGAACAATTGAGACATTAGAAAAATATTAATTCGATTTATTCATGTTTACATAAACGATTGTACTCACAATGGTCATGATAAAAGGAGCGGAAATGATTCCAATTACAGGAATGGAAAAAAGTAAACTAAAAATTGCGCCTGTAAAAAGAATATAGCTTGCATTTTTGAATCCAAATTGCCAACTACCAAACGTTCCAATTCCATAACGTTCAAGACTGTAATCATAAAAGGAAAAACCAATGAAGAATGCAGCAATAAGGAAATATACAACCTCATCCAACAAATGAAATCCAGTCATTTTAGCAAATAGCCACCAGAGTCCCATGAACACTAAATTCAGGATCAAAGCAACAATTACAATAAAAATAGCCCGAAGTACATCTGTCATAATCCGAACAATTCCCCCAGAAAAGGAAGCGCCAGTGACTTCATTATCTACTTTTTCAGAAAGTAAACAACTAATTGGAGATAATAAAGTAAGGATAAAAAATTTATAAATTTCTGTTGTAATTACATCCGTAAGTCGAATGGCAGAAGTGATTCCATCGGCAAGGTAAGATCCTACTAGTGGAACAGAATCCGTTGTATCAGCCAAACTGGTTAAAAAACTTAAAATTCCGTAAAGACCAGCAAATAAAAATCCAACTATCAGAGAAGGGATTAAATACAACCAATATTTGCCTTGACCCAAGTGCTGGAAAGCCAAGCGAAATGCGGAAAGATGATCATTAAACGCCTGCATACAGAAATTTTACGTGTTTGCGAAAATACAAAAAAAACTCGATTTCACTTTGAAATTACACAAGTTGAAAATTATTCTTCAACCTGTTTTTTTCGGAAAACTTAGTTTAAAAAATCGATTTGGTCACCAAACACTGGGAGTTGGTTTGTATCTTTGTATTCTAAAAAATAACAAAATGTTAGTTTTCAAATTTGGTGGAGCTTCCGTTAAGGATGCAGATGCAGTGCGAAATGTCGCAAATATTTTAACCTTATTTCCGAATGACAAACGATTGGTCGTTATTTCAGCTATGGGCAAAACGACGAACGCCATGGAAGAAATCGTTCAAGCACTGTGGGAGCATAATGATGCTTCGTATCGTTATTTGGTTCAAGAGCGCTTTGAGTTTCATGCATCGATCATCAAAGAACTATTTTCGGATGATCACTATGCTGTTCACCAACAAATCGAGGATATATTTGAAGATTTACGCAAACGAATTGAGAAACCTATTTCAGACAATTTTGACTTTGAATACGATCAAATTGTTTCGATTGGTGAAGTGGTTAGTACAATTATTGTCGAAGCCTATCTCCGAGAACAAGGAATGAAGTCGGTTTGGATGGATGCTAGAAAACTCATTCGAACAGATCGAGTTTACCGTGACGGAGGAGTAGATTGGGGAAAAACAGAGCAGTTAATCAACGAACGATTGATTCCGCAATTTGAAGCTTCAGACTGTGTTATAACGCAAGGTTTTGTTGGTCACACTTCAGAAGGTTTCACAACAACCTTAGGAAGAGAAGGTTCCGATTACACCGCAGGAATTTTAGCTTATTGCACAAATGCGACAAGTGTGACAATTTGGAAAGATGTCCCAGGAATGTTAAACGCTGACCCCAAATGGTTTGACAACACGATTAAATTGGATCAAATTTCCTTTAAAGAAGCCATCGAACTAGCGTATTACGGTGCATCAGTCATTCACCCTAAAACAATTAAACCGCTTCAAAACAAGAACATTCCATTGTATGTGAAATCATTTGTAGATCCAAATGCAGCCGGAACAGTGATCCAAGAATCGATGGATAAAGATCATTTGGTTCCCTCTTTCATTTTTAAAATGGAACAAGTGTTGATTAGTATTACGCCGCGGGATTTTTCATTTATTGTGGAGGAGAACTTGAGTGAAATTTTTGATCTTCTTTCGAAACTAGGTGCCAAAATAAATTTAATGCAAAATTCGGCATTGAGTTTTTCCTTCGTTCTTGATCAGAAAAAAGCAAATATGAAATCGATCTTAGAAGCCTTTCAGGAAAAGTATGAAGTTCGATACAACGAGCACTTGGAATTAGTTACAATTCGCCACTATGACCAGGAGACAATTGATCGAGTTACTATTGAAAAATCAATCATTTTGGAACAACGAACGCGTCAAACTGTCCGCATGTTGATGAAACAAGTTAACTAAAACAGGAGCATTTACTGGCGTTCTGAACAAAAATTAGACTGTGAAACTGCGACGTAGTCAATTGAACTCAGGTTAAAAAGAGATTTTATTTAAACAAAAAAACGACTAGGATTGGAATCGTTCCTAGTCGTTTCAAAACATGGGTTAAAAGGGGAAAGTCACACCACCACAGTATAAAACCTTTTAACTTTATGTTTTAGTTTTTCACTAATCTACCCACATATTGTTTGTTATCTTGCAAAATTTCCATTTGGTAGATTCCATTTGCTATTTTACTTACATCAACTAGACCGCCGTCGACAGTACCTTGAGCGACGATTTCGCCTAAATTATTTACAATTCTGTAAGCACCTTGATCAAAACCTTGAATAATTACTTGATCTGAAGCAGGATTTGGATACATGCTAATTTTCTCTTTGCTTGCTTCATTTAGACCCAAAAATGTTTCTAAAATCACTTTATCAATGATATGAACGATTCCATTGTCAGCTTCCACGTTAGCAGTAGTTACATTTGCATCGTTCACTTTCACTCCACCAGTTAGATTAATGATAACATCCGCACCATTAACCGTTTCAACTGGACCGTTCACTAAGTCAGTTGATTCAACAAATCCACTTACGACATGATACGTTAACACATCAGCTAAATTCGGTAAAGCTAAAATTCCGTTTAAATCGGTGTTTAAAGCAGTTGCCAAGTTGGTAAACGCCTGATCTGTTGGAGCGAAAACAGTGAATAATTCTAATGGATTTGTCAAAACAGGTAACAATTCTGCTTTAATAACCGCTGCAGTTAAAGCTGTAAAATCATTATCAATTGCTACGTCTACAACCGTTTCAAGCGGCAATAAAACACTGTTAATCACGTGTACAACACCGTTATCAGCGCCAACATCGGCAGTTGTAACTTGTGCTTGATTAGCGAATACATTTCCTGTTGTTGTTTTTGTCATTTTTAAAGTATTCGCTGGATTTAGAGGAGTAACAATTGCTCCATTCGTTACATCGGCTGCTTCTACTTCCGTTCCTAAAACATGGTAAGTTAATACGTCAACCAAATTTGGATCAGATAACAAATCTGTTGCATTAACACCTAGTGCAGCAGCTAATTGATCAAAAGCTTGATTTGTAGGTGCAAAAACTGTCAAAGTAGAGAATGGATCTGTCAAAGCAGGAAGCAATCTTCCTTCAACTACAGCAGCAACCAAAGTCGTAAAACCATTATCAATCGCAACATCTACAACTGTCTCGCTTGGTAAAACAACAGCATCAATTACATGAACAACCCCATTTTCAGCTTCAACATCGGCCATGGTTACTTCTGCTTGATTGACAAACACATCGCCTCCAGTTGTTTTTGTCAATTTAAGCGTATTTCCATTAAACAAGGGAGTAACAATAGCACCGTTATTCACACCTGAAGCAGGAACTTCCGATCCAAGTACATGGTATGTTAGAACATCTGATAAATTTGGAAGAGCTAATAAGCCATTGATGTCTGTATCCAATGCTGTGGCCAAATCTGTAAAAGCTTGATTGGTTGGAGCAAAAACAGTTAATGTAGAAAATGGATCAGTCAAAGCAGGAAGTAAGCGAGCTTGAACAACAGCAGCTATTAAAGAAGTAAAACCATTATCTATTGCCACATCAACGACTGTTTCACGAGGTAAAACCACCGCATTTGTTACGTGAACGATTCCATTATCAGCAGTCAAATCAGCAGTTGTTACTTGAGCTTGATTTACAAAAACTCCGTTGGTTGTTGTCTTTGTTAATTTTAATGAATTACCCGTAAAAAGAGGTGTTACAACTGCACCATTCGAAACAGCAGCTGCATTTACTTCCGTTCCTAAAACGTGATAAAGTAAAATATCAGCCAAATTAGGAAGTGCTAACAAACCGTTTACAGTAGTGCCTAATTCAGCGGCTAAATTATCAAACGCCGTATTGTCTGGAGCAAAAACCGTAAATGTTCCGTTTACATTTTGTAAATCATCATCTAAATTTGCTGCAATCAAAGCTGCTTCAAGAGAGGAATGATTTGGACTTGTGGCGATTATATCATCAAAAACATTGGTTTGAGAAAATACATTTCCGACGCTCAAAAAACTTGTCACGAAGAAAACACCTGTTGATGTGTAAAATAGTTTTTTCATTTTGTTTAATTTTAAGTTACAAACGTTAAACAAAATGATTTTATATGAGTTCAGCTAAATCGATAAAATTAACATAAGTTAACGCAATTTACTTGCGATAAAAACTTAGAAATCGAGATAAAAATTCCCTGATTGCTTGAAAAAAGTACGTTCTGGAAGTTTTATCAAATGTATACCAGGAAAATAGTAAACTGCAATTTGATGATAATTAAAACCATACTTAGCCATACGCATTGCCCCTTCCTGACAAAGTCCTACACCATGTCCAAAACCTCTTCCTCTAACAACGACTTCAATTCCTTCAGGGTATGTACTAAAAAAAGTAGATTTTAGATTGAATTTTTCCCGTAAATCACGGAGAGGGATTCCTAAAGAAGAGTGATGATAAAAGGCCATTCTTTCTGGTTGATTAAAAGAAAAAATCAACGGACCGTAAACAGAATCTAGTAAAGGATAATTATAGCGAGAAGTCAAAAAATCAGCCCATTCTTGTTGGGGAATTCGTTTTTCCCATGTTGCTTGCTTGGTGTAAATACAAAACGTATCTCTAAAGGAATTCAGATAAGGAACAGATTCATTCCAAACGGTTTGTGCTTCGGCTGTTTGACCTCCACAATTAGCATGAAAATAAGCATCCACAAGATCATCATGATCATCCACCATCACAACACCATCGGTAGAACGCACAGCAGAATCAATACTAGGCGTGAATCGCAACATGGAATGATATGCTTGACAATGAACACGATCACAAAGTGAAAACCCTTCTTTTTCGTGTTTCCTCACGTATTTCAAGGCATATGTTCGACTCATTAAAGCTTGAACTTTGTAATATTCCAATTCTTTGCCTCCTCCTCCTTCAGATTCGACCACTCCTCCCAAATAGTGATTAATATCAACGAGATTAACAACTGTTAACGCCGATTCACCAGCAAAAATTTCAAAATCATTTCGGTATTTTCGGTCTTTTACTTGAGGATTTTTTGATGTTAGAATCAAAGATTGACCGCTTTTATTTTCGATAAGTACAACTTTTGAAAATTCACCTAAAGAAGTGACTCCCTTTTTAAGTTCTACTTTTTTAGTTCCGGAAACGTAATTGATTTCTACAAATTCGTTGGGTAAAATAGATCCAAAATCCGTTGAATCTGCATAAATCTGGTAACTACCATCACTGTAAGTAAACCAAATCCGTTTTACTGCATAATCCCTCAGGACACCAATTCGCATCTGTTGCGCATGTAAACAGAGAAATAAGAATTGAAATAATACAAGTAAAACGACTTTCACGACACAAAATTACAGCTTGTAACCAAATGGTTTTAGCTAAGAATGAATAGTTTTCAACAAGGATTGTGCAACTTTTTTACTTGCTCCACCTCCACCAAGCGTTACTTTTAATTTTTTATATTCATCCATCATCGCATTTCGTTTAGATCCACCTGGTTGTATCAATTCAATTTCTTCTCTAATTTTCAATGGATTGCACTCATTCTGTATCAATTCCTTTACAACTTCTCGATCCATAATTAGATTAACAAGCGAAATAAATCGAATTTTCACCAATCGTTTGGCAATTTGATAGGAAATAGATGAACCTTTATAACACACTACCTCTGGAACTTCAAATAAAGCTGTTTCTAGCGTAGCTGTTCCTGAAGTTATGATTCCCATAGAAGCTAGTGATAAGATCGAATATGTTTGTCCATGTATTATTTTGGCTTGTGTTTCTTGAATAAAAGGTTCATAAAAAGAAGCGTCCAAAGCAGGTGCACCAGCAATCAGACATTGAAATTGAGGGAATGATTTTACAGCTTCCAACATGATCGGTAGTTTGACCGAAACTTCTTGTTTTCTACTCCCAGGAAGAATCGCAATTATAGGTCGTTCATCTAATTTCCATTTTTGACGAAAAGCTGATTCGTCCCATTTCGTATCTTTAAATTGCTCAATTGCATCCAACAATGGGTGACCTACGTACTCTACTTCGTAATCAAATTGCTCGTAGAAAGCTTTCTCAAAAGGTAAAATAGCAAACAAATGATCGACTGATTTTTTGATTTTATGCACGCGTTTTTGTTTCCAAGCCCAAACCTGCGGAGAAATATAATAGTAAACTTTGATTCCCTGTTGCTTAGCCCATTCAGCAATTCTCAAATTAAAACCAGGGTAATCAACCAATACAATTGCGTCAGGTTTGTACTTTAAGATATCCTCTTTGCAAAACCGCATATTTGATAAAATAGTTCGAAGATTTAAGACTACTTCAACAAACCCCATAAATGCCAATTCTCGTATATGTTTAACAGGCTTACCCGCGACTTCTTGCATCAAATCTCCTCCCCAAAAACGAAAATCTATCGAAGGGTCCTCTACACGAAGTGCTTTCATCAAATTGGCGGCATGTAAATCACCAGATGCCTCACCTGCTATCACATACAATTTTAAATTTGACATTAAGCTAAGTATTTAAAATAGATAATTAGAGCTAAACTGATGAAAGTAGCCAAAATAATTCCCATTGCACGATTCCAATTTTCTTTTCGGATAAAAGTGTGAAACCAAAACAAATTAGCAATACTTGCTAAACCTAAAATCTTACTTCGTTCATTTCTAAGTACTGTAAACTTGTACCAAACTTGATCAAACGAGAAGTCATTCAACCAAGAATAAATAAGTAAAGTGATTGGTAATGCAACCAATGTAGTTGCTATTCCTAAAAGCAAACCTAAGGTATGCTGTTTATTCCAATTTCGTAAATTCATTTTAATTCCGCTTTAAAACCCCATTCATTTAATGAACTTATTGCATGGTATGCAGTCATATCAAATTGAATAGGTACAATACTCGCAAATCCTTCTTTTAATGCCCACAAATCTGTATCTGTCCCGTGATCATGATTGGTAAATTCACCCGTTAGCCAATAATATGGATTTCCAAACTGATCCATTCGCTTATCAAATCGATCTTCCCAATATGCTTTAGCAGCTCGGCAAATTTTGATCCCCTTGAATTGATTTAGTGTTATTTTTGGTATATTAACATTCAAGCAAATCCCATCCGGAATGCGATTTTCTAAAGCTTGTTTTACAACCTGACGAACAACTTCTTGCGCTAGAGTGAAATCTGCATCAGCATTAAAATCTGCTAAAGAAAACCCGATGGATGGAATACCCTCCATTGCTCCCTCAACAGCTGCTGACATCGTACCAGAATAAAGCACATTGGTACTCGTATTTTCTCCATGATTGATTCCTGAAACTAATAAATCTGGCTTTCGTTTCAACAATTCATAAATTGCAAGTTTGACACAATCGACAGGAGTACCACTACATGTATACGCTTCTAAATCTTCAAATAAAATAGATTTTTGCATTCGAAGTAAATCGTTTACTGTAATAGCATGCCCCATACCCGATTGAGGTGAATCAGGCGCAAGTACAACCACATCTCCAAATGGTCGAACAGCATCTACCAATGCTCTGATTCCTTTTGAAAAAATAGCATCGTCATTTGTAACTAAAATCAAAGGTCTCTTTTGGCTCATACTGAAACAATTCTAATTGTTTGCGAAAGTAACGATTTCTACCCGAAAGATGCTTCTTCTTCATAGATTAAAGCTGATAAATTCAGTTATCTTTGTCTAAAAACTAGTTAATATGAATTCTCGTTTCACTCTTCGCAATCCTTGGGTTTCTGGATTACTTGTATTTCTCTTAATAACATCCGTACTCACTTTCATACCAATTTCCATTTTTGATGCTGAAATCACATTCAATAATGGTTTAAATACCTGGACTGTACCAACTAAGTTAAGTTATGCTCATTTTTTAAACATGAGTGGTTCAAACAAAGATATGATTGATGTTGAACGTGTACACTTTACAGCAGGAGGATATTTACTTGCATTTTTACTGAATATAGGTTTACCAATTTTGATTGGGTATAGAATCCACATTGCCAATGAAATGGAAAAACCTAATAATCAGTAGTTAAAACAATATCGTAATATCGTAATATCGTAATATCGTAACATCGTAATATTGTAATATCGTAATATTTTTACTATCAAACAATGAAGTTTCTCTTTTTTAAAATCATACTACTTGCATTTATCTCAAATCTCCCAGGAAACATTTTTGCTCAATACGACAAAGAAGATTCATTAAGAGGTAGTTTGACAGAAGAAAGAAATTGGTGGAATGTTTTATATTATGACCTAAATGTAAAAATAGACCCAACGAATAAATGGATATCTGGATCAAACAAAATAACCTTTAAAGTAAAATTGACTAAACAAAATGCCATGCAAATTGACTTACAAGAACCATTACACATTGATAGCATTCTGTTTGAAAACAAAAATTTATCTTTTACTAAAAAAACTTCAAGTGTTTATTGGGTTCAATTTCCAAACCTACTCTCGATTGAAAACCAGTATATTATTGAACTATTTTACAGCGGAAAACCAATTATTGCTAAAAATGCCCCTTGGGATGGTGGAATTGTATGGTCAAAAGATGAACTTGGAAATGACTTTATTGCTTCAGCTTGTCAAGGAATAGGGTCGAGTGCATGGTGGCCCGGAAAAGACCATGGGTCAGACGAACCTGATTTAGGAGCTCAGATTTCCATCACAACACCTGAAAATTTATTTAATGTTTCTAATGGAAAACTGATCCAAAATATCGTAAAAGACAACTTTAGAACCACAACATGGCAAGTTTCTAATCCAATTAACCAATATGGAATCAATTTTAATATTGGTAATTACATTTCGTGGGACACACTTTATCCAGGAGAAAAAGGGGATTTACACGTGCAATTTTTTGCCTTACAACATCATTTCACTTTAGCAAAAAAGCATTTTCAAGATGTTTATCGAACATTAGAGGCTTTTGAATACTGGTTTGGACCTTACCCATTTTATGAAGACGGATATAAGTTAGTCGAAGTACCTTATTTGGGCATGGAACATCAAAGTTCAGTTACATACGGAAATAAATTTAAACCCGGATATTTAGGCACTGACCTATCAGAAACTGGTTGGGGGCTTAAATGGGATTTCATCATAATTCATGAAAGCGGACACGAATGGTTTGCCAATAATATTACTTGTCTTGACAAAGCTGACATGTGGATCCATGAGAGCTTCACAACATATTCAGAAGGACTTTTTACTGAATATTTTTATGGTAAAGAAGCTGGTTTTGAATATATCAGAGGGATTAGGAAAAACATTTTAAATGATAAACCAATCATTGGAAATTATCAAGTGAATGATCATGGATCAAATGATATGTACTACAAGGGTGCCAATATGCTACATACCATGAGACAAATAGTTGCCAATGATTCTATCTGGCATCAATTTTTACGTAATATAAATCGCGATTTTTACCATCAAATTGTGACTACACAAGAAATTGAATCATACATCAATTCTTACTTTGGGATTAATTTCAATTCTGTTTTCAATCAATATTTACGTTCAACAAAGATCCCGAGATTAAAAATATGGCGCTTTGGAAAATATATGCATTATTATTGGAAAAACTGCGATTCAAATTTCGATATGCCTGTAGATGTCACCATCGATGGTTCGAATGTAAGAATATACCCAACTACTAGAAAACAAAAAATAAAAGGTAAAAAATGGATTGTAAATCCAAACTATTACATTCTTGTAAAATAAAAAAAGAGCTCCTTTTGAAAGCTCTTTCAACTATTTTATATCATCCGTTTTACTATTTTTTCAATAAAAGGTGTTTCATATTCACTTTTTGATCTATGATTTTACCTAAATCATCAATTGAAACACGGTCTTGCAACATTGTATCACGATCTCTGATTGTTACCGTATTATCCTCCAACGTTTGGTGATCAACCATTACACAGTATGGTGTTCCGATTGCATCTTGTCGGCGATAACGTTTTCCAGGTGAATCTTTTTCGTCATATTGACACAAGAAATCGAATTTCAAACTTTCTAATATTTCTCTTGCTTTCTCTGGTAAACCGTCTTTTTTTGTCAATGGCATAACTGCAACTTTATAAGGCGCTAATGCTGCAGGTAAACGCAAAACAACTCGTTCTGATCCATCTTCAAGCTTTTCGTTTTGTAATGATGCACTCACTACAGCTAAAAACATTCGATCAAGTCCTACAGATGTTTCCACTACATATGGAACATAACTTTCATTCAATTCTGGGTCAAAATATTGCAATTTCTTTCCAGAAAATTGTTCATGTTGTTTCAAATCAAAATCTGTTCTTGAGTGTATCCCCTCAAGTTCTTTGAAACCCATCGGAAAATTAAACTCAATATCTGCGGCTGCATTTGCGTAATGCGCAAGTTTTATGTGATCATGAAAACGATAATTTGTATCACCTAAGCCAAGAGATTTATGCCAATTTGAACGGACTTCTTTCCAATATTCATACCACTTCATTTCTTCGCCTGGTCGCACAAAAAATTGCATCTCCATTTGTTCGAATTCACGCATACGGAATATAAACTGTCTAGCAACAATTTCATTTCGAAAAGCTTTCCCAATCTGAGCAATCCCAAATGGTACTTTCATCCGTCCTGACTTTTGAACATTTAAGAAATTGACAAAAATCCCTTGTGCTGTTTCAGGTCGTAAATAAATCGTCGCTGCATCGCCCGCTACTGAACCTAATTCAGTTGAAAACATTAAATTAAATTGGCGAACTTCAGTCCAATTCTTTGAACCTGAAATTGGACAAACAATTTCCAAATCAATGATCAAATCATACACCCCCTGCAAATCATTCGCTTCCAAAGTTGTCCGCATTCGATTTTCAATCTCAGTTATTTTTTGAACATTTCGAATGACATTTGGATTGGTGTCTCTAAATTGAATTTCGTCAAAATTATCAACAAACTTTTTTCGACCTTTCTCTACTTCTTTTTCAATTTTTTGACGAATTTTTTCAATATGCTCTTCAATCAATACGTCTGCACGATATCTTTTCTTTGAATCTTTATTATCAATCAAAGGATCATTGAAAGCATCTACGTGCCCCGAAGCTTTCCAAGTTGTAGGATGCATAAAAATAGATGAATCAATTCCAACAATATTTTCATGCATCTGAACCATTGCTCTCCACCAATATTGTTTGATATTGTTTTTCAATTCAACACCAAGCTGTCCGTAATCGTAAGTAGCAGCTAAACCATCATATATTTCTGAAGAGGGAAAAATATAACCATACTCTTTTGCATGAGAAATAACTTCTTTTAATTTGTCTTCACGTTGTTCCATTTTGCAAAGGTAATTTGAAATAAGAAAATATGTTATGAAAATTTACAAAAAAGAAAAGGGCTCCGAAGAACCCTTACTGTATTTTTACTGACTTGGTACTCAAATCAGGAAAAACACATGCGATACGAACAAGTCAAATATAATTATTATCATGAATGTTGACATATCAATTATCAAATATTAACAAGATAACTTTGAATAGTATAAAAGTATAAAAATCAATTTGCCATCAAAAACACAACATAACAGCCTATAATTTAGCAATATAATCATATAAGGATATTACAATAATATAAAATCTTGTTTTAACAAAATCAATTAAAAATTTGGAAAATCGATACTATTTACTTAATTTCAAATGAAAATTAATTTAACCCCTTTAAAACCAACACAAAATGGGAGCACTAAAAAGCGAAATTTACAGAGATGATTTAATCGAATTTACTGAGTTATTAAAAGCCTTAGCACATCCTGCGAGATTAAGAATTCTCGAAATAATGATGGAAAAAACAGATGGTTGGGTATCAACCAACGATTTTATTTTAGAACTTCAGCTATCTCAACCAGCTATTTCTCAACATATCAAAGTTTTAACTTCAGCTGGAATAATTGCAACTCGCTCTGCAATTATAAATGGCCGATTTTGCCAGTGTTATGAGTTTGACTATGACACAATTGAAACAATTACTATTGTATTAAACAAAATGTTAAGTGTAACATTAGATAAAAAATCCAAGGAATTTGAAATCATTAATAAATTTTACAGCAAATTTAAAGTAGTACTTGTAAGGCGTTGGAAACAGGTAAAACACCCTATGATTGTGTAAAAATAATCTCAGTTTAGTGAACTAAATCAAACTTTAAATCGTTCATAAAAAAAATTGGATAATGAAAACATTTATTTATTTCGCTTTACTTGTATTGATTTCTTGTTCAAACACTAGTGAATTAAAGAATTCAGACAATATACATAAAAAAGAGCTTTCAAAACTTCAAAAAGCATACTTTGCCAGCGGTTGTTTTTGGTGTGTTGAAGGAGTTTTTGAAGCTGTAAATGGCGTAGAAGAAGCAATTTCTGGCTACACAGGGGGCAACATGGAAAACCCTACTTATGAGGCAGTTTGCACAGGAAAAACTGGACATGCAGAAACGGTAGAAGTTTACTACGATTCGACTAAAATTTCATACAAGGAATTGCTCACTGTTTTCTTTGATTCGCATGACCCTTCAACTTTAAATCAACAAGGGCCTGACAAAGGAACACAATACAGATCTGGAATATTTTATCGATTTGAATATGAGAAAGTATTAGCTCAAAACTATAAAGATAGCTTAATCGAAACTAAGCGTTTTGACAAGATCACAACGGAAATTAGCCCGTTAATAAAATTTTGGGAAGCAGAAAAATATCACCAAAATTACAAATCCTGCAACCCAAACAACGGTTACGTTCAAGCAGTTTCTTTACCTAGACTTGAAAAATTTAAATTACTTCATCCTGAATTCTTGAAAAAATAAGAATTTTACCTTTTTGAAACCCCAGTTTGTCAAATAAAAGTAAATTTGACAAAATTTAATCAACATGCAAAAAATCCTTTTTCTTTCCTTATTTATTTCAATTTACTCATGTGGCAAAAAAGATCCATTATTAAAAAAATGGAAACTAGTAGACATCAATTTAGAACAAGCATTTTCTGATTATCCGAAAGAAGAGAAAGAACTAATGCTAAAAGTTTACAAACAAGCATTTCAAGGTTTGATCAACAAAAGAAAAATGTCTTTTGAAGAAGGAAATACGTTTAAAGTAGAAAGTCCTGATGCGAATGGAAAAATCATTTTTGAGCAAGGTTCATGGTCAAAAATAGAACCCAATCAACTTATAACTACCATCGAAGGACTTTC
>CAYRMV010000077.1:0-16106 GCA_964425255.1 uncultured Flavobacteriales bacterium | reverse complement strand
GATTGATACAAGTAACAAGGTGAGCTAAATTGGATTTCATTTGTTCTTTTTGCATTCAAAGCTATAGTTGAAACGTTCATTGAAAACACATTCCATTCATCTAAAATTAAATTAAGTATCTTTTGCATATCATCGCTATTTTATATGTTCTATGCAAATAAACAAGTAATGTTTTAATCGTTTTCTTCTGTTAAACAGTATCTTATTCACTTAATCGGATATTAAGTGGTTAATTTCAGTTTGCTTAATTTTAATTCAATCACTTAATTTTTGTACCTTTGTTTTTGATGCATGCACATCTGACATATCATCCATTTGAGGCCATAAAAAAATGGCTTTAAGACTATTTTCCACAGTTGGATGATTATGTTTTTTTGTACAAAGAAAATCAAGAGATTTATCATGCTGAAATTGATCAAAGACGTCAATTGACAGAATTTGAAAAGGTTAATGCACAAAAATGGAGGCAATTACCTGTTCATACAAAATGGATATTACCGCAAGATTTCCCTTGGATAGCAAGTAAAGAACAATTTGTTAAACAACAATTGAATTTAATGGACGAGGAAGCACATCAATTACTCTTGTTATCATTCCCCTCCCCTTTTGACGGAATGAAAGATGTGTTAGCGATACGTTTTCCTCAGCAAACTGCTTTGTTTGGTCTTCAAAAAAATGTGCAAGCACTAACAACTGACGAAAAAGTATTAGTGAGTGATTTATTTCATCGTATGTGCAACGCAGTTTGGAAAGAAGACGAAGAGAAACAGCGAAAATCCTTTCAATTACAGCGGTTTAATCAATTAAAGTCAGCAGAGAACTTTGCTGAAAGACAGGCTGAATCGGGATATCAATATTTTTTTCACACCTTGTGCAAAGAAAAGGTAAAATCGTTTTTTCCAAAAGAATCTGAAACGTTGCATTTACATGATGATGCTTTGGCAACACTAGCTCGCTTATCGACAAATGAAGAAATGTTAGATGCACTATTAAAAGATTCAATTGGACTTTTACTAACTCTTTCACCAACCGAAAATCAACGTTATCTCCATGAAATTCATGTTCAAAGTGTTTCAGAATCCGTTTTACAGCAAGCTCAGTTTACAGAAAAAGGAAACGATGAACAGCGTTTTGTTGAAACATTAGATCGTTATGAGCAAGCAGCACTTCGAGCTCAACAACTGGGAATGGCAGTAAGTGGAAAAAATGTGGCATCTTGTTTGAAACCAGCCATTTCACCTCCAGCGATAACTGATTTCTTACGAAAATATCAACCTAAAATTCAAGTCTTATTGTCTGATCACCCATCTAGATGGAAGTTGATTCGGCAAAATTTAAAGCCCTTACGTGAAATTGATCACGTTTCATACCGTCAAGTCGTTAATGAATAACTAAGTTTGGTCTTGTTTTTGTTAATTTAATCCCGTGAAAATACGCTTGTCGATTTGTTTTTGCTGTTTGCTATTTTTGACATTCGGTCAATTTCAATCTTCTCCATCTTTGGGAGGAAAGCTAGGTGTATTTCTTCAAATTGGTTCTCATGAACAGGCTATTGGATTAAATATCAATGGATTTTATTCCGATTATTTTTATCAATGGAATGTTAATCAACAAGTGATCTTTTACCGTAAAGGATTGGCTAATCGACAGAAATTTTGGGAAAGTTCATCCAGTGTCAGTTTATTTTTATTAGGTGGTAGACGAACAATAACTTCCGATTTTCAAATTGGCAGGTATCAACATCAGTCAGAATTTGAACGTGCAATTGGTTATACCTATTTGTGGTATTATGACCAAGCTAAAACTTCACAACGTTCTGGTGCTTGGACCTATCAAGAAGATTATTTTTCGATTCATTTTGAGAATGATATCTTTGGAGGTCAGGGAAAAGATCGTTATCGAACTGGAAATTTAACGGTGAACTACCGATATGAACAATGGAAATTCCAATCACAATTAATCCTTTGGACCGGTCAAACAAGTGGATCCGTATGGAATCGAAATGCTGGTTTAAAAATGCCAAATGGATACCGAGATTTATCTTCATTGCCTTATGGAAAAACCAGTCACGGGATTGTGAATTTTGGGGTTTTATATCATTCAGATTTTCATTTTAATCAAGTAAGTTCAGTTCGAATCGGATTAGATAGCGAACAAATCAGGCACTTTTTTCAAAACAGGCTCATGCATGATTTAATTTGGTTACCCAAATCGTATGAACGAACAACCCCACATTATCCTAGACTTAACGATGATGGATTACCTGTTTTTTCAGCTAAAGAACGAAAGAAAGATCGTTTTTATTGGCAAATTGGAAATGAATAATCTTATTCTTTCTTGATTTCTAATTCAATGATAAACAAGGAAAGCTCATCTGTAACTGGACTAAATGAAAAAGCTACTGGTGTTTTGGATTTCATTCGCATTGTTATTATTCCTAAGCCTGCACCACCTTTGTTCGAAATTATTCCGTTACTCAATACTTTCATGTAGAGTTCTTTCAAGGAGTTTTCATCCAACTCATTCAGCTGATTTATCTTTTCCGTAATGGAATTGGTTCGATGATTTTGAACTAAATTACCAAGTGAAATGTAATAGGAATCATCTTTTTTTGCGAAGATAATAAGACCATTTTTTTCTTGATTGTTGTCCGCTTCGCCATGAATTCGGATATTTTGCAGTCCTTCAACAAAGATGGAAAAAATTCGTTTTATCAATGGTTTGCGTTCATTCGCTGCAATCAAAATTTCTTCCACTCCCTCTCCTAAACTTGTGACCAAATCTTGAGAGAAAACTCCAAAATGCGACATCAGAATTTGAGCGCCCAAATCCAAATAAAATTGTTGGGTGTCAGCAAAGATCCTTTCGTAATCTTGTTCAATTTGTTTTTGCAAGTTTTCCTGCATAGTAGAATTTCTCAGTGAAAATACAAATGAACGAAATTATTTGTTGTACAAATGAATAAAGCCATGGAAAATTTCTCCATTCTTGGTTTCCAGTCGATACGTATAAACGCCTGTTGCTAAAACATTCCCTTGTTGGTCTTTGCCATTCCACATATTGTTGTAATTTGATGATTCATATACAGGATTACCCCAACGGTTCACAATCAAAATATGTGTTTCAGCTTTTAAACCCTGAATTTCAAACACATCATTTATACCATCCCCATTAACGGTCATCACATTAGGAATTACGATTTCACCACCAATTTGGATGGTTTGTTGAGTTAAATTATAACAATTTGTTGCATCCCAACCTTCTAAAACAACCAAATAGGTGCCTGGTTCATTAAAAGTGTATGAAGTATTTTCCGTTAAAAATGTATTTCCATCAATTGTCCATTCCCATGTAATTACATTTGGATCGGAATTATCTGTAAACTGAACAGTTTGACCCGCTTCAGGATTGGAAGGTAAATACGTAAAATCTACCTGAATGGTATTGGATGGATTGATGATAATTGGTGTACTTGATGAAGTACATCCATCTGAATTGGTAATCGATAAAATGTATGTTCCCGGATTTAAATTCGATAAATTCAATGTTGTTTCGGATGAGTTTGTCCATGAAATAGTTGCGTTATTATCCGATATTGTAATTCCACTAATTGAACCATTTGCATTTCCACAAGTTGTATGTACAACAGTCAAATTCGTTTCATAAATTTCTAAAACAGGTGATCCTGGAACAATAAAAGGTCCTGCTTGTGAGACGCAATTATTTTCATCGACAACAGTCAATGTGTAAGTTCCTGCTTGAATATTGGTTAAATTCAAAGTTGATGGATTCGAATTCCAAGAATAAATTAAGCCTGATCCTGTTGCTGTAATTCCAGTAATACTTCCATCATTTCCATTACAAGATTCATTCGTAATCAGTAAGTTATCTGTGTTGATTACTGGTCCATTTGTTGAATTAACTAAAAACGTTTCGGTATCAACACAACCCAAGGCATCTGTAACTGTTAAGGTATATGACCCCGCTGAAAGATTGGTAATACTGGCTGAATTTTGATTATTCGACCATTGATACGTGTATGGTGCAACGCCGCCAGTTACTTGAATTGCCGAAATTTCTCCATTCGATTGATTACACGAAGCATTTGTGATTTGCGCATTAATATCAATGATTGGATTTGTAGATCCATCAATTTGAAACACTGATGAGTTTGCCGTACAACCTTGATTGTCTGTGATAGTTAATTGGTAAGATCCTGGACTCAAATCCGTTACATCTTGTGATGGATAATTCACATTGTTCCATGAGAATGAAACATTCACTCCATTCGTAACGATGCCACTAATAGATCCATTATCCAGACCACACGTTGTTTGTGTAATACTAACATTTGTTTCATCAATTGTCGGTCCAGCAGGCGAACCAATTGTAAATGGTCCGGCATTGGCTTGGCATCCATTGATATCTGTAACAATTAAGTTGTATTGACCAGGTGCTAAGTTTGTTAGATCTAGCTGACTAACAGTGTTTCCGTTCCAAGTGAACGAATTTCCACCACTTTGAGTAATTCCTGTTATTGAACCCGTATTTGCTGTGCATGAACTTGGAGTGATGATGATATTTGTAACGTCAATCGTTGGTCCACCAGCACTCGCAATCGTATATGGACCTGATGTTGATGAACACCCACTGTTGTCAGTCACTGTTAATGTGTATATCCCAGCATTTGAACCAGTTAAATTAGCATCTGATGAAGGAGTACCATTCCAATCATACGTTAATGGAGCTGTTCCTCCTGATGCAGTTAATCCTGTGATTGCACCATCATTTCCAGAACAAGTTACATCTGAAATTTGTGCGACTCCCGAAATAACAGGATTTGAGCCGACTAAAACAGTTACTGGTTTTCGATAATGCCCAGGGCAAATTCCAACATAATAGGTAGTAGTTGTTGTTAAAACAGGTGTAGCAAAACTTGTTCCTGTTGCGATTGGTGTTCCTGAATATGCATCAGAATACCATCCAATAGTTGAAGAAATGGGTTGATTTCCAATTATAGTTGCGGTTAAAGTTGTGGAGGCTGAAGCGCAAAGTGTATCATTTTCAGCGGTTAAATCAAAAAAATCAACGTCCGTATTGGATAAGCCCGTTGAACCAGAAGTGGCTCCGTTTGGTGGAAAACTACTTACATGAGATGAATTTGTAACTCCATTTGCTCCACCATTTACTTCGAGAGTTGCGGTACCAGTTGAGATTGAAATTAAACCTCCAGCACCACCGCCTCCAGGACCATCTGCTTCCATCGTCGGACTAGGTGCGAATGCTCCTGCATAAAAAGCTTGATTTCCGCCATTTCCACCATTTGCTCTCAGCGCGATTGAAGTCGGAAGGGCATTTGAATGAAAAATACGAATTGACCCACCTGCTCCAGCGCCGCCTGCACCATCATTTCCAACTTTTTGGTTGGGTGCAGGGTTGGTGATGTTATTAGGGTTTGAACTTCCACCATTTGCTCCATTCGCTTCAATCGTTCCTGATCCGGAAATTGTTCCATAAACATCAAGGAAAATGATTCCTCCACCGGCTCCTCCAATTCCAACTTGATTCGGAGCTGTTGTGAAATTTTGATCACCAGCTCCTCCACCGCCTCCCATGAAAATGCGGGTTTCATCATATAAAAGTGGATGCCCACCAAGACCACCGTCATTTCTTCTTTTGTCTCCAGACCATAAGTTGTTGTTAGGTCCAACGACGGCTTCATTTTGATTCGAAGTTGAATACGTATATCCTCCTCTACCTCCACCCGGACTTGTTATTCCTCCGATTGGAACTAATTCGAGATTCCAAAAAGCGGTATATGTTGGACTAGGAACACCAATACCCGTATACGTTCCTGTACCTACATTGGATCCACCTCCACCTCCAGCATTGTGGTTGTATCCACCTCCACCTCCATTAGCGGGGGCGCCTTTTCCGTATCGTGAATAAAGAGCATTGTATTCGGTCATGTATCCACCAATTCCTTCTCCCTTTTCAGCACCTTCTGTATTTGAATTTGTTCCAAAGTAGCCAACTTGTAATGGGTCTGAACCCGAAAATGAACCATTTGATGCGACATCATTAGACTGGCCACCTCGGAATCCTTTTCCTGAAACTGTTAACAAAGCATTTTGTTGGATTTGTATGTTTTGATCTATTTCCATTGCCAAAACACCTCCAATCTGTCCATTCCAAGTTTGACAAGTAATAGATGCACCTGAGTTAATTGTTACATTAGAAAATCGAGGAACACGTATAACTTGTACTTTTCCACTTGAAACATAATTATTTTTCAGACCACAAGTCAAATTGATAGTTGTTGCACTTGGCACACTCGCAACTTGAACATATTCAAACTTTCCTGCTTGATTGTAATTGGTAACTTGTCCCCATTCCCATGGACTGTTCCATCCAGGTGTTGTAATAAATCCATTTGCTGTAGTATAGTTTCCGCCCCAATCTACCGTCGGTGTTACATTTACATCCATCGTCGCTCCTTGCATTTGAATAATCAGTAGCAAATCACCTTGTGAAAGCGGGCTTGTTAAAATCAGATTGGTCAACGAACTGTTGTTTACAGTAAGAGTAGATGTATTCGCATTGGCATTTGCAGTTAGAAAAGTATACGAATTGACAATTTGATTTGTTGTAGTAGCAGTGAAACTTCCATCTTTCGCTCTTTGAGCAATGGAAAATGAAGATATGAAAATCAGTAGTACTAGTGTAAGTGATTTTTTTAGCATAAATACCCCAGTTTGAAATAAGAGTTAAAACGGCCAAGATCAATCGATGTCATTGGAGAGTTGACACAAATCTTTCTTAGCCGTAAATATAAACGTACAATCATTGATATTCGTTGGTTAAATTCCATTGATTTTTCGAACTTGATCAAAAATTTGAACAACAGCTGGACAAACCAGGCGATTTCGGACGGTTAATTCCAAAATTTGATACATGTTTTTTCGGTCTGTATGCGGGTATTCGCGACATGCAAGTGGCCGGTCTTCGTAAATGGAACATGTATTGTCATCGAGCAAAAATGAACAGGGAGAAATTTGAAGAACATAATCTTGGTCTTCATCTTTTTTCAAGTAAGTTGAAATGAATTTTTGTTCGTTGATTCTAAGCCTTTTACTTATTCGTTTAATGTCAATTTCTCTAAAAATTGGACTTGTCGTCTTACAACAATTCGCACAAGTTAAGCAATCCGTTTTTTTGAAAATTTGCTCATGATGTGTGTGGAATTGTTGATCCAACAAGCGCGTGTTTTTCTTTTTAAGTTTAGGTACAATTTTCTTAAACTCCGCTTGATCTTTTTCTGCTTTTTCTAGCCATTCTTGAATGTTACCCATGTTTTGCTTGTGTTTTTATAAAATCACTTACCAAATAGGCGAGCATTTTGCCTGAAATTTGTTCTTCTTTGCTTGTTTTAGGAGCTGCTTCAGGAAGGTGAAAATGAGTAAATTTCATTTTAGAAGAAAATTCGCGTACCAACATGCGGGCTTCATCGATGGTAAAGCCAGAAGGTGTGAATGCACTTGAAGGTGAAAATGAAATTGCATCCATATCAAAATCCAAACCTGTTATCTCATTAGATTGACATAAAAAATCGATGTCTTCTTTTTTCTTGGAAGGATTATCGAGGTAATTTTCAAAAAAAGAAAACCAGGCATTTGAATCTTCAAGACGTTGAAGCATAGATTCACTATTGTAATTCTCATGTAAACCAAAGGCAGCATAAGAATGTAACGATTTTTCCGCAAAAGCAGTTGAAAAAGGGTTTCCACTGTGCCTACCTTCAAGCGCTCTGAAATCAGCGTGTGGATCAATGTTTATGATTCGTGTAAGAGATCTGTTTTTCTTTGCCCAACGAATCAATGGCAGCGCATTATTATGCCCACCTCCGATAACAATTGGAATAGCGTTTTTGGGTATATATTGGTTTAATATCTCTTCGACATAAAGGTCTAATTTACTCACTTTATTTCGTTTTTCATCCAGTTCATCAGGAACATTTGAACAAAATATTTTGCCTAAAACACCAATATTTTCTCCTGTTAAAAAGCGATTTGACTGAATATTCACAAAACGAGATAAGAAGGCTTCAAATGCCTTGTTAGCTCCTGGCAAACCTAGATTTGCTTGTGGACCAAGATCTTCTTCAATTCCTACAATAATGAATTGACAAGAATGGAATGACGATTCGAAGGTTATTAATTTTTCGCCAATTTTGGTTTCTCCGCTTCGTTTTGATGTACGAGAAAGGAGGTCTTTTTGTGAGAACAGAGTAAATTCCATTTTTACAAAGAATAAATTGCTAATAAATCTTGAAATTCTTTCGGAGGTTTGATTGGTCGCATGGATTCTTTGTTAACAAATATCAATACTGTTGATGCAAAGGAAATAACTTCACCAACTGCATTTTTTATTTCATAATCAAATGTCAATTTTGGACCTTTCAATTCCTTTATGTGAGTTACTACTTCTATTTCATCGTCATACAAAGCTGGTTTGATGTATTTAATCGTGTATTCAGAGACAGGGAGCATAACACCTTGGTTTTCCATGTCCTTGTAACTCATTCCAATTTCGCGCATGGCCTCCACTCTGCCAACTTCACAGAATTGGGCGTAATTTCCATAATAGCAATAACCCATTTGATCCGTTTCACCGTAGCGAACACGTAATTTGGTACTATTTTTAAAAGAGACTTCCATGATCATTTCTTTTCACAAAGATATTCAGCTATTTCTTTGAGTTTAGCGGGAATTTGATTAAATTTGCACATAGTAATAAACAATTTACACTTGCTTAATATTCATAATACAATTCTTTAAAAAAACAACTATTTTCCTGTTAAAATTCTACGAAACTGTTTAATTTTTTAGATGTAAAAGATTTGAAAAAGTCAATACCTTTTTCATTTTTTTTTAAACTATTTTATGTAAATATTTGTCCCTCGAAAGTTTTTGAAGACGTAAGTGATTGTTTTCAGAAACGTTGAAACTGAGAAAAAGTTTTTAACACAAACTATTAATAACTATTCAAAGAAAGGAAGAAAAAAAATGAGTACAAATCACGCTGGAGTTTGGAGCACATGCTTGCAAGTTATTAAGGATAACATTCCATTACAAGCCTATAAAACATGGTTTGAACCTATCGTGCCTGTAAAATTGGAAAACCACATTCTTACAATTCAAGTACCCTCTCATTTTTTCTATGAATGGCTGGAAGAGCATTACATTACTTTGTTGAAAAAAGTAATCAAAAAAGAATTGGGTCAAGAAGGCAGATTGGAATATAGTATTGTGATGGAAAACAGTGCCAAAAACTCTACTCCATATACAGTAAAGTTACCAACTTCGGATCGAAAGGTGACGAAGAATGCTCCAGTTAATATGCCTTTAACAGGAAATGAAAATCAAATTCGAAATCCATTTATTATCCCTGGATTAAAGAAAGTGAATGTTGATTCAAATTTGAATCCTTCTTATTCTTTCGAAAATTTTGTAGAAGGTGATTGCAATCGCTTAGCTCGATCAGCTGGATATGCTGTTGCAAACAAACCTGGTGGAACTGCATTCAATCCTCTTTTAATTTATGGAGGAGTTGGACTTGGTAAAACACACCTTGCCCATGCAATTGGAATTGAAATCAAAAATCAATTTCCAAACAAAACAGTACTTTATGTTGGATCTGAAAAATTTGCACATCAATTCATCGATGCTATAAAAAATGGTTCAACCAATGATTTCATTCACTTCTATCAAATGATTGATGTACTGATTATTGACGATGTTCAGTTTTTCTCTGGAAAGGAAAAGACACAAGATGTTTTCTTCCATGTCTTCAATCATTTACACCAAAATGGAAAACAAATCATTTTGACTTCCGACAAACCACCTGTTGAAATGCAAGGCATGGAACAGCGTTTGTTGTCTCGTTTTAAATGGGGATTATCGGCTGATTTAGGCACTCCAGATTTGGAAACACGTATTGCTATTTTGGAAAAGAAAATGTACGGCAACGGGATTGAACTTCCAAAAGAAGTCGTTGAGTATTTGGCATACAGTATTAACACAAACATTCGTGAAATGGAAGGCGCTTGGACATCTTTGATTGCACAAGCATCCTTAAACAAAAAAGCAATTACGCTGGATTTAGCAAAGCAGATGATTGACAAATTTGTTAAAAACACAGCACGCGAAGTTTCGATTGATTACATTCAAAAAGTAGTTTGTGATTATTTTGAGTTACCAATCGAAATGCTCAAATCGAAAACCCGCAAACGAGAAGTTGTTCAAGCAAGACAAATTTCGATGTATTTCTCGAAGAAAATGACAAAATCATCACTTGCAAGTATCGGAGCTCATTGTGGCGGAAAGGATCACGCAACCGTACTTCATGCTTGTCGTACCGTTTTGAATCTTTCAGAAACAGACAAACAGTTTAAAGTATATTTAGAGGATTTGGAAAAAAGACTCACCATTCAATAAAACAAAAAAAAAGCGCTTGAAAAAGCGCTTTTTTTTTGTTTTAATTGTTTTATTTTCTTCTGAGTATAAAAAACATTTCATACATTTCATTGACATCAGCCAAGACAACGAGTGTAGTACTTGTGAAATCATCGATTATCAAAGAGTCAAATGATTCTTCATCGTGAATTTCTAGTTCATTACAATTCGACGTAAGTTTCCAACCTAGAATTGTTTCTCCGTATTCAATTGACTCTTCTTCTGTTTCTAGATCTTCTACATTGTATGCTTCTTCATCCGTAATAGGCTCAGTTAATATGAGTTTTCCATCAGATTTAAAGTTATATTGAATCGGCTCTGGGAAAGTTGATAAAGATTCATTTAATGCATCTTCCATCATGGTAACTTGCTCGTTTGGCTCTGAACCGTTCGTTCGAAGTTCAATTGATTCAACGAACCAGTCGCCTACAATATTTTTTGCTCCAACACAATTCTGAGTTTGACCAAAAGAAAACAGGGACACTGCCAGCATCCCTGTTCCAATAAAAAATTTAAGCATTTTATTACAATGAATTAGCGATCGCGATTAAATCATCTGCAGACTGAAGACCAACCACCGATTTAACTAGTTTTCCGTTCTCATCCATAAAAATCAAAGTCGGATAAGCGTTTACACGGTATGACTTAGCAATGTTTGGTCCATCAGCGCTTTTTTCCATTTCAATTTTCACATTGATAAATTTGTCGTTAAACAATTTTCCAACGCGTGCATCCATGAAGGAAGTTCTAGCCATCACTTTACAAGGTCCACACCAATCTGTGTAAGCATCAACAAAAACCATTTTACCTGATTCTTGTGCAAGTGCTAATGCTTCTTTGAAAGAAACACTTTGAAATTCAATTCCACTACCTTGTGCCTTAGCAGAAGAAACTTCTAATTTTTCAGCTTCATTTTTACCTACAAAAGCGGTACAGAGACCACCTACAAGTAAAACGGCGAATAATAACTTTTTCATCTCTCGTTTGTTTTATAGTAAAGCATTACATTTGCTTTGCATGTTAAAATTACATATTTTTCTGTTCCAAATCAATTTTTGCAACACGAAATTATCATTTCAATTATCATACCAAAGTTATGCAAATTATCAATCTTTCTAATTCTATGGAAGTTACGCAAGAAGTTGATTCATTTTATAAGGAATGGAATTCGAGTACTTCTTCCCTATTTGTTCAAACTTCGGGTTCAACAGGTGCGCCAAAAACAATTGAGTTACAAAAAAAACACATGCGTGCATCTGCACAAATGACAGGTGAATACTTTCAATTCAAACCCAAACAAAAAATTGCTTTAAGTCTTTCACCCAAAACAATTGGCGGAAAAATGATTCTCGTTCGTGCTTGGTTGTTTGACATGGATTTAGTTCTCCTACCCTTAAATCGAAATCCGATAGAAACGCTAGAGATGAATCTTGATTTTATTGCACTAGTTCCGATGCAATTGCAAACTATCTTGGCTGAAAATCCGGAAAAATTAAATTTGATAAAACAGGTGTTGATTGGCGGCGCTCCTCTTTCTAAACAGTTAGAAGAAAAAATCATGTTTTTTGATACTTCATTTTATGAAAGTTTCGGAATGACTGAAACGATGTCTCATTTTGCTATTCGTTCTGTGAATCATCCACCAGAGTCACATTTCAATTGTCTCAAACAGGTTTCTATTTCAACTAATTCGGAGCAATGTTTGATTGTTCATGCACCACTACTTGGTGTAGAAAATATAGTGACAAATGATGAAATAAAACAGATTAATGAAAGTAGTTTTGTTTGGTTAGGAAGAAAAGATTTTGTAATCAATAGCGGTGGTTATAAGTTTCACCCTGAACGAATAGAGCGAAAAATAGCAGGATATTTTCAAGGTCGTTTTTTTGTTTTTGGTGAAAATGATGAAGTTTTAGGTGAAAGAATTGTGATGGCGGTTGAAAGTGATCATCAATACTCAGTTCAATTGAATGAGGTGATACAAACTATTCTTGATAAATACGAACAGCCAAAACATATTTATTTTTTAGCTAAATTCGTTGAAACAATGTCAGGGAAAATCAACCGTATAAAAACGATTGAATTGATTCATGGATAGAAGAACGGAGTTATTACGCATTTTTGGGCTTTCGGCTGTTGCAAGTAAAAGTGACATTCGCCGTGCATATCGAAAATTAGCGATGCAGCATCATCCGGACAAAAATCCTGATCCTAAAGCACATCAGCGTTTTATTCAGTTAACAGCAGCTTACGAAGAATTGTTGGCGGATAAATTTGAGGAAGTAAAACCTTTAATTCAACCTCGAAAAGCGCAAACTCACGAAAGTCGGATGAAGCAAGCTCAAAAGCGATATGTGAATCAACAAAAATATCAAATTAAAGAACAACAATTTTATTTTCAAAAACTTACGAGTGGTCGTAGATGGAAAATCTTTCAAATTCAAGTGATCGTATCCACCTTTCTTGCACTTATATTACTTATTGAACCGTGGATCGAAAAGCACTTTCATTTCGATGAAGTTGTTGGTTATTCTTCGATTTATAATGGTTTGGAAAAAGACATGGTTCGATGTATTTCAACGAAAAATGATTTAGAAATTTTTATTGAAAGTATTGGTGTTTCGCCATTTATGAGTGATCCCACGATTCTAGTTGAAAAATCGTGGTTTACGCATCAACCTATCCGAATTTGGCACCAAACACCAACAAGCAAAAAAGCCATCTATGTTGATTTTTCCTTTAATAATCTCTATCCTTCGATGAGTTTATTTTTCTTAATTCCTCTTTTTACCTTTTTTTATCGAAAGAAAAATTATTATTTTACTTTTTTATATCTTTTCAGTCAATATATTGTTGGAGCAATCGTTGTTTACCTTCTTGTTACACAAGATCGATGGGCACATTTGATAACTTTTGGCTTGGTTTAATATACATTTTGAATTCATGACTATGAAATACGCATTTTGGTTACTATTAATCGCATTTACTTTTGTGCAATGTAAAAAAAAGGAATTGACATTTACATTAGAAGGAAAAGTAACTGACGCAACTTTTAATACTGCATTGGTGGGTGCTAAAATTGAATTAATTCAAATTTCTGTTGCTGGTGCCGCTCCAAATAAAACGCTTGGAACAGCAGAAATTGGATCCGATGGAAGATACAGTTTCACATTTGATCGCAACAAAGCTGATAGTTATACTGTTAAAATAACAAAAGACCTTTATTTTTCTATTGAAGAATCGATTCAATTTGCATCCTTTACAACCGATAAACCTTTGGAAAAGAATTTTTCTACAACTGCGAAATCTTGGGCTAAATTTCGTTTTATCAACCAAGAACCTGCTGATGAATTTGACGGTGTTGAGTTGATAAAAACGGGTGGAAAAAGTAATTGTTTGGAATGTTGTTCCAATCAATCGTTTACTTTTTATGGAACGGGTGAAAATAATTTTACCTGTATTAATGATGGAAACACTCAAATTCAATATTACTATTCCATTCTTGGTACAACAACACAAGAATTTGTGGATGTAATTACGGTTCCGTTTGATACGGTCGAGAAAATTATTTATTATTGATTTTAAAGTGTTTAGATAAAAAAAAGCGGTAGTTTTTAATTCTACCGCTTTTTTTGTTATTTATCTTGTAAATAGTAATTCTCTGAATTTCGGTAATGGCCAAAGTTCATCGTCAACCAACAATTCTAATTTATCTACGTGATAACGAATGTCATCAAAATACACTTTCACACGGTCGCAATATGCAATTGCTTTTTCTTCCGCATGTTCGATTTTGTTGACAGCTTTTCTTTCAGCTAACATTTTATCAGCCAATTCTTTCATTTTATTCAAATGTTCAGAAATTTTAGCAATGATTTCAAGTTGAGCTTTTGCCGCTTCTTTTCCTGCTTTTTCACCCAAAATTTGAATTAGACCTTGCACATTTGCAATCAATTTATTTTGATATTCAATAACAGCAGGGGTAATTTTATTTTGAGTTAAATCTCCCATTAAACGCGCTTCAATTTGAATTTTCAAAATATAATTTTCAAAATCAATTTCTTGGCGAGCTTCTAATTCTCTTGGAGTCAACACATTTAAATCATTGAATAATTTAGCCACTTTTTTATCAGACCAAATTTTCAATGCTCTAGGTGTATCTTTCAAATTGTTTAATCCACGTTTTTCAGCTTCTACAACCCATTCATCACCATATCCATTTCCTTCAAAGCGAATTTTCTTCGACTCTTTAATGATTTTTTGTAATTCTTTTAAGATTGCTTCATCTTTCGAATCTCCGTTTTCAATTCGAGCATCTACGTCTTTTTTGAATATACGCAATTGATTTGCCATAATCGTATTCAAGACAATCATCGATTGAGCACAGTTTGCAGACGAACCAACAGCACGGAATTCGAATTTATTTCCTGTAAATGCGAATGGAGATGTACGGTTACGATCTGTATTATCCAACATAATTTGAGGGATTTTACCGATGTTCAATTTCAATTCCGTTTTTTGTTCAGGTGTCATTTTTCCTGCTTTCACATTTTTCTCCAATTCATCTAGCAAACTAGATAACTGCGTTCCGATGAAAGTTGAGATAATTGCGGGTGGTGCTTCGTTTGCTCCTAATCGGTGATCATTGCTTGCAGATGCAATACTTGCGCGTAAAATATCTGCATTATCATGAATTGCTTTAATCGTGTTGACAAAGAAAGTCAAAAATTGCAAGTTTGATTTTGGATTTTTCCCAGGTGCCAACAAGTTTACACCAGTGTTTGTACTCAAAGACCAGTTATTGTGTTTACCTGATCCATTTACACCAGAGAATGGTTTTTCATGAAGCAATACACGGAAATCATGTTTGATGGCAATTTTCTCTAATAAATCCATCAACAATAAGTTATGGTCATTGGCTAAATTACACTCTTCAAAAATGGGAGCACATTCAAATTGATTGGGTGCAACTTCGTTGTGACGAGTTGTAACCGGAATCCCTAAACGAATAGCTTCAATTTCGAATTCACGCATAAATGAAGTAACTCTTTCCGGAATAGATCCAAAATAATGATCTTCTAATTGTTGTCCTTTAGCTGGTGCTTGACCAAACAAAGCACGTCCAGTCATCATAATATCCGGTCGAGCATTGTATAATGCTTTGTCGATTAGGAAATATTCTTGTTCCCAACCTAATGTAGCGTTTACTTTTGTTACGTTTTTATCGAAATACTGGCAAACTTCAACTGCTGCTTCATCAACAGCGTGTAAAGCTTTGATTAATGGCATTTTAAAGTCAAGCGATTCACCTGTATACGAAATGAAAATCGTAGGAATACACAAGGTTTTCCCGATAACGAAAGCAGGTGAAGATGGATCCCAAGCAGTGTACCCTCTTGCTTCAAATGTATTTCTGATTCCTCCATTTGGAAATGAAGATGCATCTGGTTCTTGTTGCACTAATAAATCTCCATCAAAACGTTCGATTGCTCTTCCTGGTCCAACTGGTTTAAAGAAAGCATCGTGTTTTTCTGCCGTCGAACCTGTTAAAGGTTGAAACCAGTGTGTGTAATGTGTAGCACCTTTTGTAAT
>CAYRMV010000076.1:0-16350 GCA_964425255.1 uncultured Flavobacteriales bacterium | reverse complement strand
TCGATGAGCAGAATGATTTCTCTCTCAAAAGGGTAAAAATCATTATGGTCAAAAATACTATTTTTGGGAAACCACTGACCAAGGTTTCAAACCTGGCTATTTAGCTAGTGAATTTGGAAACACAAACTATTGGAAAATAATTTTAAATTAAAAACATGAACAAATTAATTCCCCTTTCATTCGATTTAATCATTTTCATCTTGATTGTCTTTGTTTCAATTCAATATTGGAATCGAAATCTTAAAAAGAAACACTTAATTTCTGAATCAAATCAGAGTTATTCACTATTTCTTCTCGTTCACATCATTTCCATTTTTGTCATCGTTTTTATGGGAAATGATCCACAAAATGAAATGTATATAAATCAATTTAATACGAATTCAATCTCAACTCATTTTTTCTGGGAACTAACTGGAATTAAACTGTTTTCATATTTAATTTCTTATTTTGTTTCAATCGTGTTTTCTTTCTTTTTATTTAAAGTTTCAAAACTTTCAACAAATAAACTTTTTGATTTAGTTGAATCTAATCAATGGGACAAAATTCTCGTGTTTGGCGGTTTTTTGATTACAAATTCATTGATTATAAGTCATTTTATTTTAAGACCTTTTGTATTTGAATGGTTAAGCTCACTTGCTCCAATGATTCCTTTAAATTAATATATCAATGTCAACCCCTATCAAAATCCTCCTATCCATCCTCCTCTTCCTTTGTTTGGCGGATATGCCTTACAGTTACTTTCAACTTGTTCGTTTTGTTTGCTTGGTTGGTTTCGCTTTTTTGGCTTACCAAGCATACCGAACGGGCAAGGAAACGCAAGCCATCCTCCTTCTTTCTCTCGCTATACTCTTCCAGCCATTTTTGAAAATCTCCTTTGATCGCACGTGGTGGAATGTGATTGATGTGGTGGTGGGTATTGGCTTACTCGTATCGGTTTTTATCGAAAACAAAGAGAAAAAATGAAAGGTCCATCCAAAAAAAAAAGGAAAAACCCACTTCAAGCGTGAATTTTTCCTTTTAGGTTATACCTGTTTGAAATACTCAAAACTGTCCTCCCCCTCTATCCCCCTCCAAAGGGGGAAGTACGAAAATCCTTGTCCCATTTACACCAACTGTATTCCGGTGTAATTTTGGGGAGTGATTTGTTTTAATTCGTGTTTGATGGCGTCGGAAACAGCCAAGGTGTCGATGAAGGAATGTACCGTTTCTTGGGTAACCGCTTCGTTTTTGCGTGTCAAACCTTTTAATGCTTCGTAGGGTTGCGGGTATCCTTCACGACGTAAAATCGTTTGAATTGCTTCGGCTACGACAGCCCAGTTGTTTTCCAAATCGCGTTGAAAAGCTTCCTCGTTCAACAACAATTTATCTAAACCAACCATCGTCGATTTCAACGAAATTAGTCCGTGCGCCAAAGGCATTCCGATCGTACGAAGAACTGTTGAATCGGTCAAATCGCGCTGCAAACGAGAAACAGGCAACTTCGCAGAAAGATGTTCCAACAAAGCATTCGCAATTCCGATGTTCCCTTCCGAGTTTTCAAAATCAATCGGGTTTACTTTATGCGGCATCGCCGATGATCCAACTTCGCCTTCTTTCAATTTTTGTTTGAAATAATCCATGGAAATGTAGGTCCACATGTCGCGGTTCAAATCCAAAATGATGGTGTGAATACGCTTCAAGGCATCAAACAAAGCCGCAAGATTGTCGTAATGTTCGATTTGAGTAGTCGTTTGGCTTCGATCCAATCCGAGTACCTCGTTAACAAATTGATTTGCAAAAGCAACCCAATCTGTCTGAGGAAAAGAAACAAAATGTGCATTCATATTTCCAGTTGCCCCACCAAATTTAGCAGAGAACGGAACCGCTTTCGCTTGATCCAATTGCTTGCGCAAACGCTCTTCGAAAACTTGAATTTCTTTCCCCAAACGCGTTGGAGAAGCAGGTTGTCCATGTGTTTTCGCCAACATGGGAATGTCTTTCCAGCTTGTTTTTAAGATGTTTAATTTTTGAATCAATTGCTCAATTTGCGGAAAATAAACAGCATGCAAAGCTTCTTTCAACGAAAGCGGAATACTTGTGTTGTTTACATCTTGTGAAGTCAATCCGAAGTGAACGAATTCCAAGTATTGGTCCAACTTCAATTCACGCATTTTTTCTTTCAGAAAATATTCCACCGCTTTCACATCGTGGTTGGTCACTTTCTCTGTGTTTTTGATCCAAAGCGCATCGTTTTCCGAAAACTGTTGGTAACATGCACGCAAAACTTCGAACTGATCTTTGGGAAAGTTGCGCAACGGCTCGATACCCGATTCCACCAAAGAAATCAAATATTCTACTTCCACTTGAACGCGGTATTTGATTAAACCAAATTCAGAAAAGTACCTTGCTAATTCTACTGTTTTTGCTCTGTAACGCCCGTCTATTGGGGCAATTGCTGTCAATGCATTTAGTTCCATGTCTCAAAAAAGAAAGCGCAAAGATAAGGAATTAAATTGATTTAGTAGAAAATAGTCTGTCGAGCTTCCTTACTGCAGGAAACGTAAATTTCGTTAAAAACCCAAGAAATAAAACCTGACAATTTGACATACTAAATTAATTGCGTAATTTTGCCCTTCTTAAAGTTGAAAATAGCATGAGTCACATTGATTTAGGTCAAAATAAAGTTATCGACGAATCCAGACAAGGGGAAGCATTAGCTTTGCAGGATCCATCGGATGCAAATGGAAAAAAATTATACGTAGAAAGTTATGGTTGTGCCATGAACTTCGCAGATAGTGAGGTAGTTGCATCCATACTTGGAAAAGAAGGATACGCTACAACACGCAATATTGAAGAAGCGGATGTCGTTTTGATCAACACCTGTTCGATTCGTGATAATGCAGAACAACGTGTGCGCAAACGTCTTGCTGAGTTCAAAAGCCAAAAGAAAAACAACCCGAAAATGGTTGTCGGAATTTTGGGTTGTATGGCTGAGCGCTTGAAGCAAAATTTGTTGGAAGAAGAAAAACTGGTTGATATTGTTGCTGGTCCAGATGCATACCGTGATTTGCCCAACTTAATTGAAGAAGTAGGAAGCGGTCAAAAAGCAGTGAATGTGTTGCTTTCCCGCGAGGAAACGTATGCCGACATCAGTCCTGTTCGTTTGGACCAAGGAGGTGTTTCTGCTTTTGTTAGTATTACCCGCGGATGTGACAACATGTGTTCCTTCTGTGTGGTGCCGTTTACGCGTGGTCGTGAGCGTTCTCGTGATCCACAAACGATTGTCAAAGAATGCCACGAATTATTCGAAGCAGGCTACCGAGAAGTTACTTTGCTTGGACAAAACGTAGATAGTTACCGTTGGAACATGACGAGCAAAGGAGAAATCAAAGATGCAAATGCGCCAACAACCAATTTTGCTCAATTATTGGAAATGACTGCTTTGGTCGATCCTAAATTGCGTATTCGATTTTCAACCTCTCACCCGAAAGACATGGGCGACGATGTGTTGGAAGTGATTGCGAAATACAACAATGTTTGTTCCTACATTCACTTGCCTGTTCAATCGGGTAGTTCGGAAGTTTTACAACGCATGAATCGTGGTTATTCCCGAGAATGGTACTTGGATCGCATTGCTGCAATTAAACGAATTATTCCCGATTGCGCTATTTCAACGGATATTATTTCTGGTTTTTGTGGTGAAACAGAGGAACAACACGAGGAAACGAAAAGTTTGATGCGCGAAGTGGGGTATGCGTCTGCGTACATGTACATGTATTCAGAGCGACCAAAAACGCTAGCAGAACGCAAATACGAAGACGATATTCCAACTGAAGTGAAAAACCGCCGTTTGACTGAAATCATTGATTTACAATTGGAAAGTTCATTAAAAGAACACCAAAAACAAATCGGTCAAATCCAAGAAGTATTGGTGGAAGGTTTTTCCAAACGTTCGGATAACGATATGACAGGTCGAAATACCTACAACAGCAAGGTTGTTTTCCCGAAAGGAAATGCAGAAAAAGGAAAATACGTGATGGTGAAAATCAACGATTGTACCTCTGCCACTTTGTTGGGTGAAATTGTTTCTTACTGCGAATAAAACGAGAAATTAGCCATGAATGTACAACAAATCAAACAGCGTTTTGGCATTATCGGGAATCATCCCCTGCTGAATCGTGCCTTGGAAGTTGCTGCGCAGGTGGCTCCAACGGATATTTCTGTTTTGGTAACGGGTGAAAGCGGAACGGGAAAGGAAATTATCCCTCAAGTGATTCATCAATTAAGCTCACGCAAACACGGCGAATACATCGCTGTCAACTGTGGTGCCATTCCGGAAGGAACCATCGACTCCGAACTGTTTGGACACGAAAAAGGATCATTTACTGGTGCAAGTGGTAGCCGCGAAGGATATTTTCAAGTGGCAGACGGCGGAACGATTTTCTTGGATGAAGTAGCTGAATTACCCATGCAAACCCAAGTGCGCTTGTTGCGTGTTCTGGAAACAGGAGAATTTATTCGTGTTGGTTCGTCGAAAGTAATCAAGACCAATGTGCGGGTGGTTGCTGCTACAAACGAAAACATGTACAAAGCCATTCAAAGCGGTAAATTCCGCGAAGATTTGTTGTACAGATTGAGCACTGTTCCCATCGCTTTACCCCCATTGCGCCAGCGAAAAGAAGATATTCACTTGCTTTTTCGCAAATTTTCACATGATTTTGCCGACAAATACAGAATGCCAGCCATTCGTTTGACGGACGATGCCGTGAAATTAGTAGAAAGCTACGCTTGGCCGGGAAACATTCGTCAACTCAAAAATTTGGTCGAACAAATCTCGGTGATTGAGAGTAACCGCGAAATTGATGGGCTCATTTTACAGAGTTATTTACCGAAACCAGAAGATCAAACACCAAGCTTGGTAGGTGGATCGAAAATGGAAGCAGAAACTTTTTCCGAACGTGAATTGATGTATAAATTCTTGTTCGACATGAAAAGTGATTTGAATGACTTGAAAAAATTGGTGGGCGAATTGCTAAAACAAGGTTCCGACTTCCAATTAAATCCGGAGCAAAGTGCAATGATAAACCGCATGTACAGCGATGTGATTCCAGTCAATGATCGACCACAATTGTTGCAAGCTCCAGCAGTTTCTCCTTCGGATTTCATTCAAGAAGAAGAAATCGATCTCAATGATTTTGAAGACCACGAAGAAGTGGAGGAATCGCTTTCCTTGGAAGACCGAGAAAAAGAACTGATTCAAAAAGCGTTGGAAAAACACCGAGGCAAACGAAAATATGCTGCCGAAGAACTCGGGATTTCGGAACGAACGTTGTATCGGAAAATCAAAGAATACAAACTCCCTGGCTGATGAAAAAAATACTTTTCTTTTTATTTTTAGGTACTTTTTTGAGTGCATGCTGGCCAAAAAGTTTGTCTTTTGTGGATAATTCGATGCCTGATGAATGGAAAACATTTTCTGTTCAAACCATCGAAAACAATGCAGCAACAGCACCTTTAAATTACGCAGCCAATTTGACGGAAAGTATCAAGGATGGGATTCAGAATAATTCGCGTTTGCAATTGAATCCTAAAGCGGATGCAGCAGAAGTTCAAATCGAAGGAAGAATCAGTAATTATATGGTTCAGCCAATCGCGCTTCAAGTGGGAGACGACGCTGCCAAAAACCGATTGACGATTACGGCAAATTTTACTATCTTTATATCCGTGCCAAAAGAAGAAGAAATGACTGTCAGCTCAACCCGTTTTGCTGATTACAATTCTTCGCAAGATTTAGCAACGGTCGAAGCCCAATTAATTGAGGAAATCAACAAGCAAATCGTACAAGACATTATCAACAAATTATATTCAAACTGGTAACATGAATCTGGATATTTTAGCCAAACGCATCGAAAATCCATCCACTTGTCAAGCTAGTGAACTGGAAGAATTGCGCTTGCTTGCAGAAAAATATCCGTACACACAGTTGTTTTCCATTTTGTATTTGAAGGCGCTTTCAAACCAACGAGATATTCGTTTTGAAGAAACCTTACAAGCACATGCTTTTCGCATCACTGACCGAAAAAAATTGTATCAACTCATTCACGAACAGGCAGATACAAAAGTTGAAGTAGAATCAATTGAGACGAATGAAGACCTTTCGATCAACGAAATCTCGGATTTGAATGAAAATGAGGAATTTAAACCTGTTTCCGTTCCTATCGAAGATGAAATTGTGAAGATTGTAGAAGTTGAACTAGAAACAGAAACGACTTCAAACGATCAAGATAATCAACCAATTGAAGAAGAAGAAGAAATTTCACAATCGGATTCAATTGAAATTGAGAATGAGACCGTTGAAAAAACATGGGTCGAAGATGTGGTTGATTTGGATATTTTATCTGAAATCGCCAACACAGCGTATGTTGAAAATTTAGCAATCAATCTTCCCGAAACGACAAACGAAAAAGCGGATCAAAATGAGGTAGAAAAACCAATTTCGTTGATTGAGAACAAAGAAAATCACATCAACATCAAAGAAAATCATTCGTTTACAGATTGGTTAAAATTGGGTTCTAACAAGGCAGAAAACGTTTCACATTCGAACAAACAAACGGAAGAAAAACCAGTTGAAAAAGAGAATGAAACGATTGCAAGACCCGAAGCAAAGATAAACCCTAACGAATTGATTGATAAATTTATACGAGATGAACCAAGGATCTCTAAACCGAAAAAAGAATTTTATTCTCCAACCAAAAAAGCGAAGGAAAGTCTCGCGGAGGAAGGAATGATTTTCACGGAAACTTTGGCCAATATTTTTGTTCTACAAGGAAATTTTCCGAAAGCAATTTCAGCTTATGAACAATTAATGTTGACAATTCCAGAAAAAAAGATTTACTTTGCAGCTCGAATTGAAGAATTAAAAGCAAAATTAAACACATAAAAATGACTGTACTTCTTTCTGTTATCATCATTTTAGCAAGCATTTTGTTGGTTGCTGTCGTATTTATTCAAAACCCAAAAGGTGGAGGTTTGTCTTCTGACTTTGGTGCTGCAACGCAATTGGGAGGTGTCCAAAAAACAAATGACTTCATTGACAAAGCAACTTGGTCTTTGGCTGGAGTGATTGCTGTATTGAGTGTTGTTTTAACATTGCGTTCCACACCGGAAAGACCAAAAGAAGTTCAACCGGCTGAGCAAACCCAACAACAAGGTCAAGGACAACAAGTTCCAGCTGGTCCACAAGACGGACAATAAGAAATTGAATCAATCAGGTTTAGAAGCCACTTATCGGGAGATAGGTGGTTTTTTTTTGTCTTATAACATTGAAAATCATAGGGTTGGCCGAAAAAATGAATATCGGGATATTCCGATATTGCCCCCGAAAATAGCCATATCGGGATATTGCGATATTGAAAAAAACACCCCATTTCCTGACAAAATTTTCTCTGACTTCTACCAAAACTGAAAAATTGTCAGAATTTTCAACTTGGCACAAATTTCGTCCGATTCGAACTGAATTTAAATTAACAATCGAAAAGTAAAGTTTATGTCAGTATCATTCAAACCATTGGCTGACCGTGTTCTAATTGAAACGGCGCCAGCAGAACAAAAAACAGCAAGTGGTATTATCATTCCAGACACAGCGAAAGAAAAGCCATTGAGAGGTGTTGTAGTAGCTGTTGGAAATGGTAAAAAAGACGAACCCTTAACGGTTAAAGTGGGTGACACAGTCATTTATGGACAATATTCTGGTACAGAAATCAAAATTGATGCAAAAGCGTACCTTATTATGAAAGAGGCAGATATCTATGGTATCGTAGGTTAATTCGAACTTTTCAAACTTAAAAAGAATCAAATTATGGCAAAGGAAATTTATTTCGATGTTGAAGCACGTGAAAAATTAAAAAAAGGCGTGGATGCGTTGGCTAACGCAGTAAAAGTAACACTTGGACCAAAAGGTCGTAACGTAGTAATCGGGAAAAAATTCGGTGCTCCGCATGTGACTAAAGATGGTGTATCGGTTGCAAAAGAAATCGAATTACAAGATCCAATCGAAAATATGGGTGCTCAAATGGTGAAAGAAGTTGCGTCAAAAACTGCTGATATTGCAGGAGATGGTACAACAACTGCAACTGTTTTGGCTCAAGCAATCATTACTTCAGGAATGAAAAACGTTGCTGCTGGTGCTAACCCAATGGACTTGAAACGTGGAATCGACAAAGCAGTTAGTGCCATTGTTTCAAACTTAAAATCCATTTCAAAAGAAGTTGGTTCTGACAACGACAAAATTCGTCAAATTGCAACTATTTCTGCTAACAACGATGAAACAATTGGATCATTGATTGCAGAAGCTATGAAAGTGGTTGGAAACGACGGTGTAATCACAGTTGAGGAAGCAAAAGGTACAGAAACGGAAGTTAAAACGGTAGAAGGAATGCAATTTGATCGCGGATACCTTTCTCCTTACTTCGTTACCAACACTGAAAAGATGATTACGGAAATGGAAAAACCGTATATCTTGATTTACGACAAGAAAATTTCCAACATGAAAGAATTGCTTCCTGTTTTGGAACCAGTTGTTCAAGCAGGTCGTGCTTTGTTGATTATTGCAGAAGACTTGGATGGTGAAGCATTAGCAACTTTGGTTGTAAACCGTATTCGCGGATCATTGAAAATTGCTGCAGTGAAAGCGCCAGGATTTGGAGATCGTCGTAAAGCTATGTTGGAAGATATCGCAATTTTGACAGGTGGACAAGTGATTTCTGAAGAAAGAGGAATGACGTTGGAAGGAACAACATTAGACATGTTGGGAACTGCTGAAAAAATCGAAATCGATAAAGACAATACAACAATCATCAACGGATCGGGTGCGAAAGAAGCAATTCAAGCACGTGTACAACAAATCCGTGCACAAATTGAAAACACAACTTCTGATTACGATCGTGAAAAATTACAGGAACGTTTGGCTAAATTAGCTGGAGGAGTTGCTGTTCTTTACGTAGGTGCTCCAACGGAAGTTGAAATGAAAGAGAAAAAAGACCGCGTAGATGATGCACTTGCTGCTACGCGTGCTGCTGTAGAAGAAGGAATTGTACCAGGTGGTGGAGTTGCTTTGATTCGTTCAGTATCTGCATTAGACAACTTAAAAGGTGATAACGAAGACGAAGATACAGGAATTGCGATTGTGAAACGTGCGGTTGAAGAACCATTACGTCAAATCGTTATCAACTCTGGATTGGAAGGAGCTGTTATTGTTCAGAAAGTGAAAGAAGGAACAGCGGATTTTGGATACAACGCACGTACGGAAGCATACCAAAACTTGTACGAAGCAGGTGTAATCGACCCTACAAAGGTGACACGTATTGCGATTGAAAACGCATCGTCGATTGCTGCGATGTTGTTGACAACGGAATGTGTGATTGCAGATGCTCCGGAAGAAAATGCTCCTGCAATGGGCGGAATGCCAGGTGGAATGCCAGGTATGATGTAATAACCGTGCATTTATAGATGTTCGAAAATCCAAGAAATGGAGACAAAGAACATCGCCCTCCATTCCTCCTTCCTGATCCAATCAGATAGAAAGGAATGATTATATATATGACTCCCTTGTTTCACGACGAGGGAGTTTTTTATATGATAAAATGAAAGAAAGTTCCATCATTTTCTAGAAAAATCTAACTTGCAGAACAAGTAATTCTACATAAAAAAACATACCTTTGTTCAACACATTCACATGCATACTGAGAATCACGTACTCTATTTGTCTTATGACGGCATGACCGATCCACTGGGTCAGTCGCAGGTTCTCCCCTATTTACAAGGGCTGTCGAAAGCAGGGTATCGTTTCACTTTAATCAGTTTTGAAAAAAAAGAACGTTTTGATAAAAACCGAAAAACGATCGAACAAATTTGTTTGGATTCGAATATCCGTTGGATACCGATGAATTACACCAAAAAACCACCGCTTCTGTCAACCATGTGGGATGTGAATCGCTTGCAAAAAAAAGTAGAAGAAATCATTGCAGAAGATCCAGTTCATCACATGCATTGCCGCAGTTACATTACAGCGTTGGTTGGCCTTAGACTAAAACGCAAAAAGGGTATTTCGTTTGTATTTGACATGCGTGGTTTTTGGGCAGACGAACGTGTCGATGGTGGGATTTGGAATTTAAGTAATCCTTTGTACAAACGTGTTTACAACTATTTCAAATCGAAAGAAAAAGCATTTTTACAAGAAGCTTCTTACACTGTTTCGTTAACACATCGAGCTAAAGAAGAAATTGAAAGTTGGAATTTAGAGAAGCAAAGTCGCATTTCTGTAATTCCTTGCTGCGTTAATTTAGCTCATTTTTCAAAACAAAACATCCAACCACCCATCGTAAATCGGATTAAAAATGAATGGAAATTAAAGCCAGAAAACAAATTAATTGGATACGTTGGTTCCATCGGCACATGGTATATGTTGGATGAAATGTTGGATTTCTTTCAGGTTTTACATCAAAAACAACCTCAATTTATTTTTGCTTTTTTTACACAAGAACCGAAAGAACTCATCTTGAAACGAGCAAGTCAAAAAGGTATTCCTAAAGAGGCTATTCGAATTCAATCTGTTTCTTATTCAGAAATTCCTAGTTTCCTTTCCATTTTAGATGTTTCCTTGTTTTTTATTCTTCCATCTTACTCGAAAATGGCTTCATCCCCAACGAAACAAGGAGAATTAATGGCCATGGGAATTCCCGTCATCTGCAATTCGGGAGTGGGTGATAGTGATTGGGTTGTCAACGAATTTCAATCAGGTTGGGTACTTGATTCTCTAAAAAAGAATGATTTTGACCAATTTGAGTGGAGTACATCGGATATTTTTACCGAAAATATTCAACGAGGAGCTTATGAATTTTATTCCTTGGAGAAAGGGGTTGAAAGTTACAAACAAATCTACCAATCCATTCATGGGTAAAAAAGTTTATTTTTTAGTTCCATATCCCAAAGGTGAAGCGCCTTCACAACGATTTCGCTTTGAACAATATTTCGACCTGCTTGATCAAGCCAATATTCAGTACTCCATTTCCTCTTTTTATTCTAAAAAAGCGTGGAAAATTTTGCACTACGAAGGAAACACGTTGAAAAAAGTGTGGTTCATTTTACTTGCATTCGGTAAACGATTTTTGCTTTTACCTCGCTTGATTCGAGTTGACTGGGTGTTTATTCACCGAGAAGTTTCACCGGCTGGTCCTGCTATTATTGAATGGATCATTGCTAAAATTCTTCGAAAAAAGATCATTTACGATTTCGATGATGCAATTTGGTTACCCAATTATTCAGAAGCAAATGCGAAAGTTCACCGCCTGAAATTTTATCGAAAAGTGAATGGAATTATGCGTTGGGCAACAAAAATCAGCGTTGGAAACCAATTTTTAGCAGAATATGTTCATGCATTTAATGACAACACTATTCAAAATCCAACAACAATTGATACTGAAAATTACCACAATCCGAATTTGTTTGGCGGTAAAAAACAAAATCCCGTCCCTGTTATCGGTTGGACAGGAACGCATACTACGTTAAAATACTTGGATTTTCTTGTTCCCATTTTAGAAGAGCTCGCTCAAACATACACCTTTGAATTTCATGTCATTAGCAACGAAAAACCACCATATAACGCCTCTTTTATTCGCTTTATCCGATGGAAAAAAGAGACCGAAATTATCGATTTGATGCGTTTTGATATTGGCGTAATGCCTTTGAAAGACGATCCATGGTCGCGCGGTAAATGTGGATTTAAAGCGCTTCAATACATGTCTTTAGGAATACCCGCTATAGTTTCACCCGTTGGAGTCAACACAGAAATTGTCGATCACCAAATCAACGGAATGATTGCAGATGAACCCGAAGAATGGAAATCAGCACTCGCCTATTTTTTAGACAATCCCGAACGAGCTCGTTCCATGCAACAGGCTGCGCGCAATAAAATTGAAATCGCTTATTCTGTAAAGAGTAATAGCAAAAACTTTTTACAGTTATTTGACTAGGTCAACGAACTCATTCAATTCAAAAAATTATATTTACCTATTCAAACATGGTAAATTTTATGTCAAACTTAAATTGGTAACAAAATGAAACACGAATTTGACACAGCACCTAAAAAACCAAAAAAATGGTATCAACTTCTTTATATTCAAGTTCTTTTCGCTATTGTCATTGGTGTAAGTTTGGGATATAAATTTCCAGATATTGGTAAAAACATGCAGCCGCTGGGTGATGGTTTTATAAAGCTAGTCAAAATGGTGATCGCTCCAGTCATTTTTCTAACTGTATCAACTGGAATCGCAGGAATGAATGACTTAAAAAAAGTTGGACGTGTAGCTACCAAAGCATTTATCTACTTTTTCTTTTTCTCTACATTGGCCTTGATATTAGGCCTTTTAGTTAGTCACATAGTTCAACCTGGAGCAGGATTAAATGTCGATCCATCCACCTTAGATAAATCTCAGATTAGCAAATACATCGATGCTGCAGAAGAAAATTCGATGGTTAATTTCTTGTTTCGAATTATTCCTGACACCCTTTTCAGCCCAATGACAGGTGATATCGTATTACAAGTATTGTTGGTTGCCATCTTGTTTGGAGTTGCTCTCGCGTTAACAGCCGAAAAAAGCAAACCAGTGATTGATTTTTTGGAAGTATTAACCATACCTGTATTTAAAATTGTTGAAATGTTGATGAAAATGGCACCTATCGGAGCATTTGGCGCAATGGCTTATACGATTGGTGCTTACGGCATTGATTCCTTGTATTTTCTTGGGAAATTAGTGATTACATTTTACGTAACTTCCTTTGTTTTTATCATCGTCATTCTCGGATTGGTAGCTCGAATGAATGGATTTAATATTTTCAAATTCATGCGTTATATCAAAGAAGAAATTTTCCTCGTTTTAGGAACAAGTTCATCTGAACCTGCTATGCCGGGATTAATGCAAAAAATGACTCATGCAGGATGCGACCGAGGAGTCGTTGGATTGGTTGTACCAACAGGTTATTCATTTAATCTAGACGGAACAAATATTTACATGACTTTAGCAGCCTTGTTTATTGCCCAAGCGTGTAACATCGATTTGAAATTTGATCAATTGATGGTTCTTTTGCTCGTCGCCATGTTATCATCAAAAGGTGCAGCGGGAGTTACAGGTGCAGGCTTTATCACTTTGGCAGCGACTTTAGCAGTTGTTCCCGAAATTCCAATTGCTGGGATGACCTTAATATTAGGAATCGATAAATTCATGTCGGAATGTCGTGCACTTACGAATGTTATTGGAAATGCAGTTGCTTGTGTTGTTGTTTCAAATTGGGAAAAACACCTAGACAAAGATCAATTAAAGAAAACTTTAGGTTGAGTTAAACCCTGAATGTAAATCGGAACATTGCAAGTTCTCATTGTGTTTTGTAGCTTTGTTGTGTGAATTCTTTCCTTCAAACTCCCATTGAATTTCTGAAAGGTGTTGGCCCTCAACGTGCTGAATTGTTACGTTCGGAGCTTAATATTCACACATACCATGATTTATTGGAATATTTCCCTTTTAGATACATCGATCGGTCGACATACAACACCATTCAAGAACTCCCCCAATTGGATGGATATGCTCAACTTCGTGGATACATTATAAAAGTAGAAGAAATCGGTTCAGGTCGTCAAAAACGCTTAGTTGCTAAATTTCAAGATAGAACGGGAATGATTGATTTGGTTTGGTTTCAAGGTGCAAAATGGATCAAACCGATACTAAAAAGAGGTGTTTTGTTTCAAATTTATGGTAAAGCAAAAGCCTATGGATCATCTTGGAATATACCTCATCCCGAAATCATTGAATACAAACAAGTTGATCAAGAAAAAGGATTGCGTGCTGTTTACCGAACAACAGAAAAATTAAGTGCAAAAGGACTTCATTCCAAAGGAATTGAAAAACTGACATCAACTTTGATTCAGCAGATGACCATTCCAATTACCGAGATTTTGCCTAAGCATTTAATCCAACAACTTAATTTACTTTCTCGCGACGAATCGCTTCGGCAAGTCCACTATCCAAGTAATGAAAGCTTTGCACAACGTGCACTTTATCGCTTGAAATTTGAGGAACTTTTCTTTTTACAAATGGAATTGTTGCTTCGAAAACACATCGCTATGCACAAAAGCAAAGGCTTTATATTCGAAGAAGTCGGGCAACATTTCATGGATTTTTATGAAAATCACCTTCCTTTTCCATTGACAGGAGCACAAAAAAGAGTAATCAAAGAAATCCGATCCGACTTTAAACATGGATTTCACATGAACCGTTTACTTCAAGGTGATGTAGGAAGTGGAAAAACCTTGGTTGCACTTCTTACGATGTTAATTGGATTGGGTTCAAATTTTCAGGCAGCATTGATGGCTCCAACGGAAATTCTAGCACAACAGCATTTAGAAACGATCCAAGAATTGGTGAAAAATATGCCTATTCGGGTAGAAAAATTATCTGGAACAACCAAAAAATCGGCGCGCACGAAACTATTGAAAGAACTTGCAGATGGTGAAATTCATATTTTAATTGGAACACATGCACTTATTGAAGATCCTGTTATTTTCAAAAATTTAGGTATTGTTGTCATTGATGAACAGCATCGATTTGGCGTTGCTCAAAGAGCAAAATTATGGGCAAAAAACACGATTCCTCCTCATGTTTTGGTAATGACTGCAACACCTATTCCTCGTACCCTTGCCATGACAGTATACGGCGATTTGGATGTTTCTATTATTGACGAGTTACCTCCTGGTCGAAAACCAGTAACCACAGAACATCGCTTTGAACAAGATCGATCACTTGTGTTTGGATTTATACGAAGAGAAATTTCACTTGGACGTCAAGTATATATCGTTTATCCACTTATTGCTGAATCAGAAAGTATGGATTATCAAAATCTGATGGATGGATACGAAGCTATAACACGTTCCTTTCCACGCCCCGACTTTCAGATAAGCATGGTTCATGGAAAAATGAAACCTGAAGCCAAAGAGTTTGAAATGAAGCAATTTGTCGAAGGTCGAACACACATTATGGTTGCAACTACTGTCATCGAAGTTGGGGTAAATGTTCCAAATGCATCAATTATGGTGATTGAAAGTGCTGAACGATTTGGCTTATCACAACTTCATCAACTTCGAGGGAGAGTGGGTCGAGGAGCGGAAAAATCGTATTGTATTTTAATGACGGGTGAAAAATTATCAAAAGAAAGTAAAAAACGACTTTCTACGATGGTGCGAACACAAGATGGTTTTGAAATCGCAGAGGTAGATCTTGAATTACGAGGCCCTGGAGATTTGATGGGTACACAGCAAAGTGGCGTTTTGGATTTAAAAATTGCAGACCTCACAAAAGATGGTGCATTGGTTGCAACAGCTCGTGAAAGAGCTAGATTGATTTTACAAGAAGACCCCAATTTACAAGCAGTCGAACATGTTGGTATCAGACAAAAGATAGCTTCAATATTGAAAGAGAAGCCGAATTGGAGTAGGATATCTTAATTTAAAAATTTGATAATCAATAATTTACTTTATTTTTTTTGAATATCGGAATATTCCGATATTCATTTTTTCACACAATTTTAGTCAAAAATCCATAAAAGAACATTCTTCCTTTTTTTCAATTTCTGATCCATCTCAATAAAATTTACATCTGAAATTGCTGGGCATCCCCAACCTTCTGGAGTACCATTAGGATAAACTTCTTCATCTGAAATTAGTTCCCAGGAATGAAAAACAATTGCTCTTTCTAGTGCATTTTTATTTCCCAATTCTAAACCATTCAATAGATACTTAATCTTTACTCCAAACTGACTAACTCCTCTTGTTCCAATTAAATATTTCCCCAAGGAAGTACAATGACTGCCATTCAAATTACTAAATGTCGGTTTCTCTTTTGATTCATCGCCTGTCCATGGTAAATCACAACAACCATGCGAAACCAACATTTCTTTTTCAACGCGCATACTATCAAAATTCCAAACAAAAAATCGGTTCAATCCAGAATGTATACTCATATCAATCAAAATACAGAAATCACGATTATACCCGTTTTTGGTACAAAATGTCAAAGCTTCCTTTGCTTTCCGATTAATTTTATCCCAATCTATAATCGGTTTTTCACTAGCAACATTACTTGATAATATGTTTTCTTTTTTTATTCTCTCGTCATCATTTACAGAATAAGAACAAAAGGTTGACATGATAAAAAGTAGAGACCATATAGCTAAACGTAAACTAAAATTCATGAGATTGTTTTTATAAAAGTACTTAGTACATGACAAAAAATTAAGCACCTGAAAATCAGTAAAATAAATCAGTTT
>CAYRMV010000075.1:0-16533 GCA_964425255.1 uncultured Flavobacteriales bacterium | reverse complement strand
CCCAATGGATATGATTTCTATCTGATGGTGATAAACCGACAAATGAGCGATTTGATTTATGCTACTTATTTAGGAGGGAATCAATCGCAAGAACACGTAGATGGCGGTACATCTCGTTTTGATAAAAATGGAATCGTTTATCAATCAGTTTGTGCTGGTTGTGGTCAAAACAGTGATTTCCCAACAACAGATGATGCTTGGTCAAACAATAATCTAAGTAATAACTGTAACAATGTGGTTTTTAAATTTGACTTTGGTATTACTCCGAATGCTGAATTTACAGCCAGTTCTTCGAGTGGATGTGCTTCATTTGAAGTTACTTTTGAAAACTTCTCCACGGAAGACGATAGTTATGTTTGGGATTTTGGCAATGGAAATCTTGATTCAACAACTTTCAATCCGACAATTCTGTATGAACAACCAGGAACCTATCAAGTTACTTTGTATGTTACCGATAGTATTTGTCAAATTACCGATGTCGCTCAAATTGAAATCAATGTATTTGATTCGTTGGTAGTGGAAGCAGGAAATACGATTGAATTGTGTGTTCCAACGCCAGTTACATTAACAGGAAACTCTTTTGGAACAGCTGATCAGTTTGTTTGGTCTACGTCAAATACCTTTTCCAATCCATTAAATAATCCCGCTGATTCAGTGATAACAGTGACGCCAACAGCTTCAACTACGTATTATTTTCAAGGAACGAATCCATTTTGTTCAGCTTATGACAGCGTACAGGTAATTTTTGTAAGTTCTTCGATTGAACTTTCCGGAGATACTGAAATTTGTGCGGGAGATCAAACAACGATTAATTTAACGAACAACAATCCGTCGATTAATTTCACCTATCAATGGACACCTTCTTCGATCATTGTTGGTTCAAATACAGGTTCATCGGTGGTTGTTAATCCTCTTACAAGTCAATATGTGTATGTGACAGCGAGTGCATCCAACGGCTGTTTGATTGAAGATTCCATTTTTGTTACTGTTTCGAATTTGGGTAATTTGGCTGTTACTGCGAGTTCGAATGAATATTATGTCATTGCAGGAACAACTGTCAATTTGACTGCAGAGCCAAATGGGTATTCTTATGTTTGGACTCCATCAGATGCTGTTTCCAATCCGACTATTCAAAATCCAACAGCCTTGATTGAAGAATCTACTTTGTTTACGGTTTCTGTTTCCGATGGGATCTGTACAAAATCGGATACGGTTTTTGTTCAGAAAGTGGTGTTGGCATGCGAAGAGCCATTTATTTACATTCCGAATGCATTTACACCCAATGGCGATGGAAACAACGATGTACTTTTTGTTCGAGGTCCCGTGATTGAGAAAATGTTGTTCCGCGTATTTAATCGTTGGGGAGAACTTGTTTTTGAATCCACATCTAGAAGTGTGGGCTGGGATGGAACTTTCAAAGGAAGACCGTGTGATCCGGATGTATACGACTATTATTTAGAAGGAGTTTGCGTCGGAGGAGAAGAAGCTTTAATTAAAGGAAACATCACTTTGATGAGATAAAAAAACCCGATTTCAAAAAAGAAAATCGGGTTAAAATAAGAATTATAACATGATGCGTGCCGATCAATATTGCATGTGGCGCTCTTTTTTGTCTTCAAAAATATCATCAATCGTAACCAAAATCCCCGTTTCTTCCACACCGCCAAAATCAGGATTTACAGCCGTTCCAAAGGTTTTCATGGTTGGAGAAAGATTCATGTAAATATTCACAAGTGGAGGAATGTTTTCTCCTTTGCTACGAACGAAGGTATTCAATACTTTAAAGCCGTCTTTAAATTCCAATCCATTCAATTGATTTTCAATGAAAGTAGCATCGTATTGTTGCTGTAAAGGATGAAATGGTTTCATCAAATGCTCGTTATCGGGAAAATAATGATGCATAAAATGCAACAAGAAATCACGCGCTTCTTGGTTGAAATTCGGGTACATCGTCACTTTTCCGAAGAAATAACGAATATGTGGATTTTGAATCACTAATGCACCCAATCCATCCCAAATATTATCTAGAGCAAACAAACCTTTGCGCGGATTGACCGTTGGCTGAAAATTGGGTTGAACCCAACTACGACCTAACTCGATGGTTAACGGCAAGTATTTTTCAACAAAAGTTGAACTGAAATCAAAATAATGGCTGGTTGAAAGATGTGTTTCTTTGCTATCAGGATTAATCGCTTTTTCACAAAGAATAAAACGGTAACCGCCCACAATTTCTTCGTCTTCCGGCGACCAAACAATCAATTGGTCATAGCAAATTTCATCTGTATCAAAATGATCTAAATCGAGATCTAAACCTGTGCCACCTCCTGCAGCGCGAAAAGTAACTTCACGTAAACGTCCGATTTCTCGAAGCGTGTTGGGAGAATTGTGGATATTGACGATGTAAATTTCGTTATCGCCTTTGCGTGTTTTTCGAACAAATCGATCAGCATGTAATTCTGCTTTGATCAAATCCTTGTTAACAGCATCTATAATTGGTTGCATTTCTTCTAATTTTTTTTAGGCCATTTCATACACTTTTTCACGAACCCATTGAGCCCATTCGTGGTATGATTTGGAGTCATCTAACTGATTTGGATAAATGGGTTTTCCAACACGTAATTTCATTTTTACATTGCGTTGACGAAATAATTCATCCGATAAATAAAGCATTTCAATGTTTGCTTTTATTCCAAGAAATCGACGAAATTTGGATAAACGATAAAAGAAATTAGATAATTTGCCATCGATATAAATGGGGATTATCGGATTTTCATTTCGCATAGAAAGCATCACAAATGTTTTTTTCCACTCTAAGTCACGCACAATTCCATTCGATTTTCTACTCACCAATCCAGCCGGGAAAATACAAACTGCTTGGTCAGAAGCAAACAAGTCATCGATTTTTTGATGTGTTCCTTCTCGGCTTTTCCCATGTTTGTTAACGCCCACAAACATGCCTTTCAATCCTTCCAATGAAAGAAGTAAGTCGTTGACAATGAATTTTAAGTCCGTACGATGGTCTTTCAGTGCCGTTACCAAAGCCATCGCATCCATTCCGCCCAAAGGGTGATTCATAGCAAGCGTTACACCACCTGTTTTGGGAATGTTTTCCAAGCCTTCGATTTCAATTTGAATGTTGAAATAGCGGATAACAGCTGCACAAAATGCTTCGTTTTTTTCATCTGGATGATCAATGATAAATTGATTAATTTCATCTTGATGAAGAATGCGTTCCAAATAGTTCAAGACAAAATTCGGTAACCAACGCAGTAATTTTGGATTTTTACTAGCGATGAGTTTGCGAATTTCAATGAATTTTTTTGGTTCCATGGTTTTTCCTTAAAATTTAAGACAAAAGTAACTTTTTTGAAGGAAACTTTACTTAAATCAAACAGCAAAACCCGAAATAACCAACTTAAGGAACACATATCAAGGTGTCGAAACTCGGCGAATATCCCGCCCAAACCCCCAAAGCTCCACCCGAAATATTACTCGGAATATTGGATGGAGAAGCAAAAGGACTACCACCCGTATTGAGTTGCGCATACTTTTTCTCCATGAATTCATAGACATTTTTGTCCAATTTGGAAAGTTTAATCACAACGGTGTCTCCCAATTGATAATAACCTCTGTATTGATCTTCGACCGTTTCATCACCGAACGACATGGGATTTTCATACCAAAACTCAAAGGTTAATCCATCAAAAAATTCATCATCAAAAAAAGGATTGAACGTTTTTTCAAAAAAAGCATCTTTTGGATTTCCATTCGCATCTTTGTTCAGACGCTTTACTTCCCATCGATATCCATCAAATTGATTGGCTGGATCAGACAACCAAGCATACGAAAAACCATGATTGGGCTTGTCTGGTTCTGGCTTCCAATAGACAGAATTTAAGGCTGTTGGTTGAACAATTTGTGTCTGAGAAGTATACGTTTTTCCTTCAAATTCAACTGTTAAGGTGTAGGTTTTTCCAACTTGACCAAATAAAGATGAATTAAAAGTGGTGTATGCACAAAGATGAAAATTAGCTAATTCTTCCACCGAAACACCAAATAACTCTGCTGCCAATTCTTCTGTACCCGGAGGAAGGTTGTCACTGCAAATTTCATCCAATTGGATGGTTGTTGTTCCATCTGAAACAGTTACTACGGCTCCAGAAACAAAACTTCCTAAGAATGAATTGAGATCGGTTGGGGCATAGATGTTTTTGGATCGCGAAAGAAGAACAATCGGCGGTTGGCCTGTTTCGATCGATCCGTCAATGACCAATTGTTCCGAAAAACCAGGAATATCGATTTGAACTTCTTTTTCACAGGAAAATAATAGTGAAAACAGCAGGAAAACGAGCAAATATCTTTTCATATAATTCGTATTTAAAATTCAAAATTCCAGGTTACACTTGGGATTATTGGAAACAGAGTCACTTGTTTGACCGATATTTTAAAATCTCCTTCGAGCAAACTTCCATCGTTGTCTACATAGAGGAAATATGGATTTGCACGGTTGTAGATATTGTAAACGGAGAAACTAACGTTGGAACGAAAGCGTTTTTTCACTTGTGAAATTTCACCTGTGGTTTCATCCGTCACAGATTTTGTTGGTTTGTCATACCAAGTAGCAGAAAGATCTAATCGATGATAATCTGGCATACGTGTTGCATTTCGAGAACCGTAATTAAACAACAAGTTTTGATCTTGTAAATACCAGCTACTCGGCAAAGTAAGTGTATTTCCAGATGCATAGACAAAAGCAGCACCAAAAGTCCAACGGTCGTTCAGTTTGTAATTGGCAACAACCGATAAATCATGTCTTCGATCGTATTTGGCAGGGAAATAGGTTGGTTGAATGTCAGGAAACAAACGTTCTGTTTTGGCTAAGGTGTACCCAATCCATCCGGTTAATTTTCCAGTTGTTCGTTTGATAAAGAATTCGATTCCATAACTTCGACCGGTTCCAAAAACCAATAAATTATCGGTGTTATCATTCACATTATCAGAAGGAAGCGCACCATCTTTGTATTCAATTAAGTTGTTCATGTGTTTGTAATAGACTTCAACCGATGTTTCGTATTTGTCCTTTTTGAAATTGCGAAAGTATCCCATAGAAGCTTGCCATCCATGTTGTGGTTTGGCTAAATCAGTTGTTGGAAACCAAATATCTGTGGGTAAAGAAACAGCGCTCAATGAAGTTAAATGTACGTATTGATAATTGTATGAATAACCTCCTTTGATTGAACTTTTATCGCGAAGCAACCAGCGAAAAGAGATTCGGGGTTCCAAACCTTGATACGATTGGATCACTTCATTTCGGCCGTATTTTTGCGTACTATCTTGCCCATTGACAGCGCCTTTGTAATACCGTGTAAATGGCCCCACAAATTGATAGGTACTGAATCGGAGTCCTGCATTAATCCGGAAATTTTCTGTCCAATCAAATTCGTCCATGAGATAAACAGCAGATTCATGGCTATTCAAGATTTGTGCTTCACCGGTGTTGAAAGTGGTTGTGTCTTGCGATGCGGAAACACTAGCAGGTGTGAATGTGTGGTAAATGTATTCAGCTCCCCATTTGATTTTGTGTCGCACATTGGGGAAATAAGAGAAATCCACTTTTCCGCCAACATCTCTGATTCCCGAAGCAAGTTCGATTTTAAAATTATCTTGTTCTGATCCAAATTTGAATTGATAGTCTGTGAAAGTTCCCGTGACATTCATAAACAATTTCGGATTGAAAATGTGATTCCAACGAATGGCAGCAACGGCATTTCCCCAAGGCATTCGCACCGTGAAATCGTCTTTTTTGTTGCCAAAAGTAAACTGATCTTTTCCGTAATATCCGCTGACAAAAAGACGGTCTTTTTTCGAAAGTTTGTAGTTTGCTTTCAGGTTAAAATCATAAAAATAATATCCTGAGCCAGCAAAAGGAGACGAATCGGGAATAAATCCTTTCATCAAGACATCGATGTAAGTTCTTCGTGCAGAAATAATCCACGAACCTTTGTCTTTCACAATCGGTCCTTCGAGAGTTAAACGGGAAGAAATCAGTCCCAAACCTCCTTTCATTCGAAAACGTTTGGCATTTCCTTCGTTCATGGTAACTTCTAAAACAGACGACATACGTCCACCAAAATTAGCGGGCATTCCACCCTTAATCAAGTTGACACTTTTTACAGCATCAGCATTGAATACCGAGAAAAAACCAAAAAGGTGAGATGCATTGTAGACTTGCGCTTCATCCACTAAAACAAGATTTTGATCTGGTCCACCTCCGCGAACATAAAATCCTTGGCCTCCTTCCGAAGCGGAAGAAACACCGGGCAACAATTGAATCGTTTTGATAATGTCTACTTCTCCCATAAAGGCAGGAAGTGTTTTAATTTGTTCGATATTGAGTTCAATTTGGCCAATTTTGGTACTGTTTGTATTTTCACCTTGTTTCGCATTAATGGTAACTTCTTCCAAGTCAGTTGTTCTACCTCCAACTTCGAGATCAAAACTGACATCTTGGCTCAAATCGATTTCTTGTACAATTGTTTCTTGACCCGTTGCGCGAAATTCGACTAGGTATTTGCCTGAAACAACAGTTAATGAGTAAAAACCATACGAATTACTTAAAGTTCCTTGTTGAAGCGTCGGGATATAGATTTTTACTCCGATAAGTGCTTCGCCTGATTTGCCATCGGTAATGGTACCACTCAACGTGGATTTGGTTTGAGCAATTAAAAAAGTGCCTGATAAAAAGACAAATAGGAGAAGTAGCCAATTTCGAACAAATTGCATTTGTTATGTATTTGATTTTGCGAGATTAAAATTAACTATTCGTTTTGAGATGGAATAAAAATCAAAGGAAAAAAACGAAAAAAAAGATCTCATGATAGGATACGAATTGCTTTGTTTAATTTTGGGGTGTGAAAATCAAAGTTGATCTTTTTGTTTTAGCACTTCTTGGAGCTATTTTGCTTGCCTATTTTTTTCCAGAAGGAGGAAGAGAGCAAAATCCAATTCCACTTGATTTGATAACATCCATCGGTGTTTCGTTCATTTTCTTTTTCTATGGACTGAAATTGAGTCCTGCAAAAATGAAAGAAGGTTTGCGAAATTGGAAGTTACATGTGTTGATTCAGGCAACCACATTTGTTCTTTTTCCGCTGATCGTCTTGTCATTTTATCCACTTGTTACCACATCAGAATCAAGGGATTTCTTTTTGGCTTTTTTGTTTCTTGCCGCCTTGCCATCCACTGTTTCCTCGTCGGTTGTTATGGTTTCAATTGCCAAAGCAAATATTCCAGCAGCGATATTTAATGCAAGTATTTCTGGGTTAATTGGTATTGGATTAACACCCCTTTGGATGGGTTTTTTCATCTCTAAAACACAGGTAGATTTCAATTTTACAGCTATTTACATGAAATTGTTCATTGAAATTGTACTTCCTGTTTTATTTGGATTATTCCTACAACGGTATTTAGGGAATTTTACTCAGCGTAATGCACGGTTCCTGACCTTGTTTGACAAATCGATTATTTGGATAATTGTCTATAAAAGCTTTGCAGAATCGTTTGATAAACACGTATTTTCATCGCTGTCGTTTGGTGAAATAAGCTGGATTTTTCTGTGTGTTTCTGCCTTGTTTTTTGTGATTTATTCTTGCATAGGTTTTCTTTCTAAACGATTCAATTTCAACCGAGAAGATCGGATCACAGCGCAATTTTGTGGGACAAAAAAATCCTTGGTACATGGAACCGTTTTTTCGAAAATTTTATTTTCTGGTCAAGCAATGGGAACAATTTTATTGCCATTGATGATTTTTCATGCCTTTCAACTCTTTGTTATCAGTGCGATTGCGAGCAAAAAAGGGGAGAATTAGGACAAAAAAAAGGATGCAACTTACTGCATCCCTGAAGAAATAGTTTTTGTTTCACTTATTTTTCCTCTTTCACCGAAACCAAATAATAATTTGTAGTGATGAAAAAATTACGAACGAATGGGATAGCACCAATAAATGGCCAAACTGCTCGTGGAGTCAATTTGAACTTGATTTCGTAATTCGGATTGATAAAATAAAAAATGCGTTTGTCTTTTTGGTAATTTGTTCGAGCGAGAATTTTTTCAAAACGTTCAATCGTAATACCTGTTTCTTTTACTTCTAACAAATTTTCAATCGTTGCTTCTGATTCACCGAATGTTTTGAGTATGAAACGGTAAATTCCTTTTGGGAAAATGTGATAAAACGGCAAAACTGATAAAAATTTACTCTTACAAATTTGCTGATGCCCCCCAAACGGGTTGTGCCAAGGTGGAAAACCAAGGAAAAACTTCCCGCCAGGTTTTAAAAATCGTTTCACAAATTCCATGAATTTTTCTTGATCGTGGATGTGTTCCAAAACATCTCGTGTGTAAATCAAATCAAAACGTCCTAAATCATCTGGGTTGATGTTGTAGATATTTTCAGCAATAAATTCGGGTTTGGTACCTTCTTCGAAATCAGCATAGTATCGAATTGCGTTTTCAATTTTATTTGTTGCCATATCGATTCCAACGATGCGTGCACATTTCATTCGAACAAAAGGTGCAAGATTACCACCTTCGCCACATCCGATTTCTAAAATACTGGAATGTTCATTGAGAGCCAATTTATCCTGAATAAACGGAATCACATGCTTTTCTGTCGTAATATCTTGCTCTTTAAAATACCGTGATCTATTGGTGTGTCTTTCTTGCATAGTTTAAATCTTCTCAGTCAAAAGGTAACAATCTATTGACTTTTGTACGACAAATGTAATGGTAAGATTGAATAATCCAAAGTTACACGCGTGTGAATCGCTATTTGGATGAAAATTCGAAACTTTTTTTTGTGTAATGCAACCCTTTTAGAACGAGCGTCATCAAGGGGTAGAAATTTAAATACTAAAAAGATGAAAAAATCGAATTTATCTCATGTGTTTCTACTCGTATTGGTTGTAATACTGAGTGCATGTAAAGACAAAATTTACCGAAAATACATTGCGAATGTTCCTATTTATATGGATTACGAAAGTTTTCGTGCTTCAGTGAAAATGGAAGGTCCGCGTGCAATAAAAGAACAAGGTAATATTTACAAAAAAGACCACTATTTATTAATCGTTGAACCCAATCAAGGTGTTCATTTTATCAACAATGCAAATCCTTCTTCTCCTGTGAAAACAGGATTTTTGAACGTTATTGGTTGCACAGGCATGTCGATGAAAGATCAGTATTTGTATGTCAATAGTTTTACGGATATGGTGATCGTTGATGTGAGTTCGTGGAGTCAACCCAAAGAAGTGGCGCGATTAAAAGATATTTTCCCTCAAGTTTTACCGGCATACAATGAACAATATCCTATAGCAAAAATTGACAAAGAAAAAGGAATTGTCATTGGTTGGGAAATCAAGGAAACAAAAGAAGAAGTGGAAAATCAGCCTACTTGGAACAATTGTCCTACCTGTGAAATGACAACGTTTGGCGGAACTTCAGGACCTTCAATTGCAAACGGTAGTGGATCATCATCTGGAACTGGGATTTCGGGTTCGATTACGAAGTTTAGTATCATCAACAATCACTTGTATGTGATGGAAAATCACAACTTACATGCGATTAATGTTAGTAATCCTTTGACACCAGAAACGACTTCCAAAATACAAATTTGGCGAGAAGTTGAAACCTTATTTCCACATGGAAACCATTTGTTTATGGGAACAACAACGGGAATGTTGATTTTTTCTGTTGCTACACCCGATAATCCAACGCAAGTGTCAGAAGTCAATCACATGACAGCCTGCGATCCTGTGGTGGTACAAGACAATTATGCCTATGTTACTGTTCGTTCGGGCAGAAGTTGCGGTGGTGAAATCAATCAGTTGGATGTCATTGATATCTCGAATTTAGCTCAACCTTCGTTGAAGAAATCATTTGCGATGAACAATCCACATGGTTTAGGAATTGATGGAAATCTGTTGTTTATCTGTGATGGAACCGCCGGACTAAAAGTGTTCAATGCTTCCAATCCATTGATAGTCGGCGATCAGTTGGTGAAACAATTTCAGCAAATTCAAGCGACAGATATTATTCCGCACAATCTAGTTGCAATTATGATTGGAAGCGATGGCTTGTATCAATACGATTATAGCAATCCTTCTAATATTCAATTATTAAGTAAAATCCCATTCTAAGTATGAAGTCAATTAAGTTCTCGTTGAGAAAAATCCCCTTTTTCGCGAGTATAATCTTCAGCGTTTTTAGTTCAAGTACTTATGCACAAACGCCCTCGGATGGCACCTTGTTAGCGCCACCCAAAGTGAAGTATTTTTGCGAAGTAAATGGAGGTTATTTGGCTGGAAATGAAATTCGAAGCATGTTTCACGTAAAAAATGGTCTTTCATTTGGAAGTCATTTCGATGCTGCTTTTGGAGTTGGATTAGAAAGTTATTATTCAGGAAGATATGTACCTTTGTTTTTAGAAGGAAGATATACCGTTTTCAATCGCAAAACGTCTTCATTCATAGCTGTTTCAGGTGGATACTTGCAAGGAGTTGGACAACAAAATCAGTATTATTATCAAGCTGATTCACGTTTGAGTTCGGGTTTTTCTACGGGAGCAAAAGTGGGAATTAAACACCAGTTTTCAAAAAGTATATCGCTGGTTACCAGTTTGGGTTATCGTTATTCGTACACGGAGAATGCTGAAATGATGTATTACATTCTTCCTTATCCGAATCAGCAAGCGGAAATTTCATATAATATGAATAGATTTGAACTAGCAATCGGATTTATTTTTCATTAATCATCGCAAAGGCAAAATTATATACGGAATCACAGTTGGTCAGTGCTTGCATCGAACAGGAAAGAGAAGCGCAAAAAGAATTTTATGACCGATTTGCCTCCTTTTTGAAAGGGGTTTGCTTGCGCTATGCCAGCTGTGACACCGAAGCGGATGATTTGGTTCAAGAAACGTTTATTCGTGCTTTTCGGAGTTTGGAGCAATACGAAGGACGAGGCGAACTAGGGGCTTGGCTGCGGAAAATTGCCGTTTTTGTTTGTCTTGAAATGTATCGCAAAAACAAACGAATCCAGGTGCATTTGACCCAGATTTCGTTAGAAAAAAGCCAAGACGAAGCACTCGATGAAACCTTACATCGAATGGCTTTGGATGATTTATTACATAAAATTCAGCTTTTACCCCTTGGGTTTAGAACTGTTTTTAATTTGTATGCGATTGAAGGATATACGCATGTGGAAATTGCCAAAATGTTGTCGATTTCGGAAGGTACATCCAAATCGCAATACAGCCGTGCGCGATGGCTCTTGCGCAAAATGATTGAAGAAGAGTCGCAAGTAGAATGGAAACGTTTGAAGTATGCAAGAGAATAATTCGTTGGGAAATAAATTCGAAGGGTTTAAAGCTGACCCAAGCCCACAAGTTTGGGAAAATATCGAGCGTTTATTAGATGAAAAAAAACGACGAAGAGGCTTCATTTGGTGGTGGGCAGGATTAGCTGCAACTTTGATTTTTGGTCTTTTTATTTGGACAAATTCGTCGAATAATTCAGAACAATCCAATTCGCAAAAAACAATTTTTCATGCAAAACAAAAAGAAAATCACAAAACTAAAAACGCACATGTTTCCAAATCGAGTGAAAACCGATTGCATGTAGATACAAATAGGACGGCATATTCTTCAACAATTTCAACAAATTCAAATCCAAGGTTTAAAAGGATTTATTCTACGAAAATCGATAAACAATCTGATGAGGTAAAGGATGCGCTTAAAAGCGATTTTGAAAAACAACTTGTTCAAAATAATCAAGAAATTCAAACGGATCAAGCTCATTTGAATTTACTCACAGTTGAACCAATTCGCAACACGGAATTCAACCTTATACCCGAATTTTCCATGAAACAGATCAAACAAATAACACCTCTTCCATATCGTCATTGGGAAATGCAATTATTGGTTGGAGGTGCTACAACTGGTAGAGAGGAGATGATGATTCCAAGTAACTATTTTGATGCGTTGACTGAAAATCAAGGAACCATTACGAATGGCACTTATCCGATTGTGATTGAGAATCCAGCTGAAATTAAAAGTTACCGAAACGTGCAAACTACCATTTCTGGATTGATTTCTTACACAACAAAATCCCGTTTTCGATTTAGTTCGGGGATTTCGTACCAACGATTTTACACACAACTGTTGGAAACGAAAAAATTCCAAGCTGAAATGCATCTCATCCAAGTGCCTCTCTTGGTTGATTATTCATTTAATTTAACTTCGAAATGGCGGTGGGATGTCGGAACAGGAATTGGGATGGGATACGGTTTCAACAAACATCAACCGATTGATTATTCCACTTGGAGAACCGACTTTTTGGTTCAATCTTCTGTTCGTTATGCGCTTTCGAACCGATTCTCACTTCAACTTCAACCGCAAGCTCGCATCGTGTTTTGGGATAGTCAAAAGGCGGAATTTGGCAAAGTTAGTCCTTGGTATTTAGTAGGAACGTTGGGTGGAGTTTGGAGTTTTTGATTTGGGACTCACCTCAAAGTGTAGATTTTATCCACAATTTTTTGTTTTTTCATGTTGTTAACTTGTTGATTATTATTTGTTTCCTTTTTTGGTTCTTTGTTTGAAAAGTACTTTCAGAATTCGAATCAGGATTTTGAAAATTATCGGACAAGGTGGTTTCAAAATCCGATAGAATTCAAATGAATCTCACGCAATTTGAAACAATATGGAAGCAACACAATTCAAACAGGAAAGACAAGATAAAGTCGATTTTATTCAAGTAAATCCAATTAAAAGAGAAGAAAAGCGGAGCTTATTTGCTGTTTTTCAATCCAAATTCAATCAAAATCCGAAAGCTTTTGTTGTTTTAGTAGGTACATTTATTCTCTTAGCAGGAGCTAGTTTTTTTGTATATGAATTTCAACCTTATTTTGATGAATTAAATCAAGCCAGAATGAATTCATTTCTTGGTCCTGCATTGTTGGTTTTGACCCTCGGCTTATTGGTCTTCAAAATTGGTTATTTTCTTCTTACCGTATTTTTGTATTTCCGTTACAAACCAATCGAATCTGTTTCGGATGAAGAACTGTTGACTTGTACAGTGATTGTTCCTGCTTACAACGAAGGGAGACAAGTGTATGATACACTAATGAGTTTAGCAGCAAGTGATTACCCAGTTGAAAAAATGCAACTTTTAGCAATCGACGATGGAAGTCAAGACGATACGTGGTTTTGGATGAAAAAAGCCAAAGTGGAATTGGGTGATCGTGTTTCTATTTTTCAGCAACCCAAAAACATGGGGAAAAGACACGCTTTGTACCGCGGATTTAATCTCGGAACGGGGGAAGTTTTCGTGACGGTAGATAGTGATTCGATTGTGAAAGAAGATACACTTCGAAACATGATTAGTCCATTTGTTCGCAATGAAAAATGCGGTGCGGTTGCAGGAAATGTTCAAGTGTTGAACAATAAAAAGGCTTTGATTCCTAAAATGTTGAATGTGAGTTTTGTTTTCAGTTTTGAATTTATTCGCTCAGCTGAAAGTGAGTTTGGTTCGGTTTTATGTACGCCAGGTGCGCTTTCTGCTTACCGAAGTAAAGCTGTTTTTGCTTGTTTGCAAGATTGGATTCACCAAACATTCATGGGGCAACCATCTGACATAGGAGAAGATCGAGCGATGACAAACATGATTTTGAAGCAGGGATATGAAGTTAAATTTCAACAAAATGCCTATGTTTTGACAAACGTTCCCGAAAAATACAAAGGCTTGTACAAAATGTTTATCCGATGGGGAAGAAGCAATGTACGTGAAAACATCATGATGGCCAAGTTTGTATTTTCCGATTTCCGACAAGAATCAAAAGCGGGGACACGTTTACTTTTTGTCAATCAGTGGATTAAATTAATTATGGCATATCCCGTAGTCATTTTCATGCTTGCATTTATCTTAACACATCCTTTGCTGTTTATTAGTTCGACTTTGGTGAGTATATTGGTTTTATCATCCATACCAGTATTGTTTTATGCAAAACGATACAAAGTTTCAGAAGCATTTTGGGCTTACTCGTATGGAATTTTATATGCCTTTGGTTTGTTTTGGATCACACCGTATGCGATAGCAACAGCGCATCATCGAGGATGGTTGACACGCGGGTTATCTTAAGGTTTTCGGGTTTAATGCGTTCATTTTTATAGTTTTCTATGCAAAAACCGTAGTGTATTTTTGAAATTTCTACGGTATAAAACCCAGGAGGATGTTCGATTTATTTCGGGCATCCTTTTTTTGTTATGATTTTGTAAAAGGAATTGATAGTTGAAAGAGTATAACAATTTAACTTAAAAACATTACTTTTGAGTTATGAAGCAAATTCATCGCATATTTCTGTTTTTGACCTTATTTGGAGTGTTAGCATATTACAGCATTCAAACGATAAAATATGCTATAAAATCAAACGAAATCTTAGAAAGTGAAAAATCTGCTGACTATTATTCTAAAATTGGATTTGGACTTGACAAAAAATTAGAGTTTAAATTAATAAAAGATGATTCTCTAATTGATTCTTTAGTCTTAGGCGATGTAATTTTTACAAATCTTGACACGTTAAAAGTTGAAAAATATTAGTTCAACATAGGTTTAAATTTTTGTTCTTTCGATACACTGTCCATTTAAAGTTGAAAGAATATAAATTATATTTCGAATTCAAATTTATTATCTTCAAATATCGGAATGGCCTTTTTGTCTCTCATGCAACACAATATTTTCATAGAACATCATCTAAAAATGGTAAATAGTAAGTCGCAGCATAAAGTAAATCAGTTTGTTTGTTTTTGAATTCGTTAAATGCCGTGAAGTACCAATCAAATATCGGTTGTATCTTGGTCTCGATAAAAAGGTGTATCTTAAATCTTTTCTCATGTGTTTCGCAATATCCAAAATATTTTATACTTTTATATCATATAGACTTGTTCAAGCCTCTTTCTTTCGTAGAAACGTAATCAAGTAAAAGATGTTAGGGTTCTTTGGACCCTTTTTTTATCCTCTTGCTTAACGTTATAAATGTACATATTTTATGAAGATCAAGTACCGAAAGAAAAAGACCTCCTTGATAAGAATAATTTTCCAGTGGAATCGAATCATAATGGTTGGCTCACAAAGAATGTAAACGTTTGGTTACCATTACTAAAGAAAGCAGTCAAAGAACACAAATCTGAAAAATCTTCTACAAAATAAAATATAGCTTCAAATGAAACACTTTTTAAACTATTGCTTCACCATTTGTTTGATCACCTCTTGTTATAGGAACGGTGAATACTGCGAAGCATTTAATACTTCAAGATTGCCTTTTGATAGTTTATACTACGAGAATCAATTAGAATATACTAACGGCGTAGATACGATAACTCTTTATTCTGACGGAAATTATACGCAAGCTTCCAGATTGAATCCTATGGCAAACCCGATATGTAACCCGAATTTTGAAATGTACTACAGTGCTAAGACTGGTCAAGGTTTTTCTTTTTTATATTCTTTTAGCTATTATCCTGAAAGTGACACAACATATCTTTATATTGGCGTTAACAATGGTAAAGTATCATTCGACTTGGATTCAACAATAAAGCGAAGGATCGAACAGAATGAAGAACGGATATTTGCGGATTTCCCCCAACGTTTAGGAGTTGATTCGTCTTATGCAATCAAGAGCTTCGTTTTACATGGAATGAGAATAATTGAGGTTGAAAAATTGAATGGAGACAAGTGGAAACTGATTAAAGTTGGTAATGTTTCAAAAAAGTAATTTAGGCTGGTAGTGTTCCCAAAATCTTATTATTGGAAAATCAAGAGGCTAAACACCTGATAATCAGAAGAAAAAATCACCAAGTCGCCGATCAAAATTTCTGCTATTTTTATCACACAAATCATTGCGACTCACAACAAAATAGCAAGGATTGAAGTTTATGAAACATCTGGATTACAAGTAGTTGAGTAAATATGTGGAAATTAATAAATAATGTAAATTTGGTTTTATGAGAATTTTTTCATTGTTATTTTTTATCGCATTAATCGGTAACAGTAACATCACAAAGATATAATAAAACAGATAAACACAGGAGATAAATTTACTCCTCCAACTGACTATGAAACAGTATTTTCAATTACATTTACAAAATATAAATTCAATACCGAATTAGTAAAATAAATATCAAATGGGAGTAAGATTTTTTTTAATTCTTACAATAGCGTTTTGCGCTATTCATTCAAAGTTACTTTCACAAACAGATACTTTGACTTTTTTAATAAGACAATCTAAAATAGAAGATAATTTTCATTTTGGAGAGTATAAAATGATTCTATTATTGGATGGAGGTAAAAAAGAAAGAAAAGAAACTGCGATTCGAAAATTAATAGGTGATTTATGCTACATAAGTAAATCAAATAGTATTTATATTAAAGTGTCTTAGTACATGACAAAAAATTAAGCACCTGAAAATCAGTAAAATAAATCAGTTT
>CAYRMV010000074.1:0-16597 GCA_964425255.1 uncultured Flavobacteriales bacterium | reverse complement strand
CATTTCCTTCCAATAAGATTGAGTATAAATTAAATGTAAATGCCAAACTTGATCCACTTGATCAGAAGGTGTAAGTGAATGCTCAGCGATACAAAGCAAGTAAATGAATTTTTTATACTCATGAATTGTTCGAATAGTGTATTCAATTGACCAATTGTTTTCTCTAGCAAGGCGTTGAGAAAAACAAAACGCCGAATTTGGATCATCTAGTTCAAATTCTTTAATTTTATCCCACAATTCAAAATCCATATTTAGCTTATCTTAGTTACAAATTATAATAACCGTCGTTGGTTGTAATAGGCCACAAAAATTAGTGAAATTGGGAAAAACAATATAATTAATACCCATTTCAAAACGATCAAGTTAGCTTTTATTGTAACCTAATTTTTGGTTAAATATAACCAAGTTTCTAAAACTCTATTCGGTATTTTAAAAAAAGAATTCACCTCATTTCCTTGTCAAAACACTACCTTCGCAATCAAAACAAAGTCCATGAAAGCTCCTCTTGCTCCGATTCGATCAACGATTTTAGAAAAACACGGTCATCAACGTATGGATCCGTATTTTTGGATGAATCAGCGTGATTCGGAGGACGTTTTATCCTACATCGAAGCAGAAAATGCGTATTCAAAAGCGTTTTTCGAACCACATGCGGATTTGATTGAGACCTTGCTCGACGAATATCAGCTTCGGATTCCCGATGAAGACACCGGAGCGCCCTATTTTCAAGGTGGTAGAAAATGGCAATGGAAATTTGAAGCGGGTGCTGACTTTCCCGATTGGTATGAATGGGCCGAAACGGGAATGGTGAAACAATTTGATCAAGAAAAACGAGCGCAATCTTTCGATTTTTATGAATTGGAACAAATCGAACTAGCTCCCAATCAACAACTTCTTGCGTGGAGTGAAGACACGGTTGGTAGACACAATTATTCCATCCTTTTTCGTCAGGAACAAACAAAAGAAATTGTATCAGAAAGCATTGAAAATACAGATGGAAGTTTTGTTTGGCACAAAAACAGTTCAGGTCTGTTTTACGTAAAAAAAGATGCGGAAACCTTACGCGAATTTCAAGTGTATTTTCATTCATTTGGGACAAATTCATCCGAAGACACATTGATTTGGGAAGAAAATGATGCCCTTTTCAACGTGAGTATTTCGGGTAGTATTTCGGAAGAATATCTGGTTATTTCCAGTGAAAGTTCGACCACATCCAAAGTGCTTTTGTTTCACTTCGATTCCAATCAATTGAATGAATGGGGCGAGGTAAATCAGGGAGTTTTACGAACAGTCGAACATCATCCGAACGGATTTTACTGTTTGACCAATGAAGATGCACCGAATAAAAAAATAACCTTTCAATCTTCCAATGAGGAAAAAGCAAATTTGATTTGTGCGCATGATTCAAGTTCTTACATCGAAGATTTTCTTGTTTTTGAACATCATCTTGCTATTCTCAAACGAAAAAACGGACTTCCTTTCATTCAAGTTTTGGATTTAAAAGGAAATCTTCTACGTGAAATCGAACAAAAAGAAGAAGCATTTGAAATCGAATTTTACCTAAATATTGAACTGAAATCTTCTTGTTTGTATTATAGTTACACCTCACTTTCGACACCCAAACAGGTTTTCGAACATCATTTGGAAAAGGGAGACACGAACATCTTCTTTGAAAAATCGGTTCCTGATCCTAGCTTTTCATCCGAAAACTACTTGGTGAAGCGCGTTTGGGCGACCGCTTATGATGGTGAACAAATTCCGATTTCACTTATTCATCACCGATCGACAAAAACCGATGAAGCTCCACTTTTACTTTATGGATATGGTTCTTATGGGATAACCATTCCAACGCAGTTTTCCCCTACCCGACTGAGTTTGCTCAACCGTGGTTTTGTATATGCCATTGCGCACATTCGCGGAGGAAAAATGCTGGGAGAACATTGGTATGAAAATGGAAAATTCCTCAAAAAGATGAATACTTTTACAGATTTTATCTCTGCAGCAGATTACCTAGCTATAAAAGGATTTTGTCATCCAGAAAAAATCTATGCACAAGGAGGTTCAGCAGGCGGATTGTTGATGGGTGCAGTGGCCAATTTAGCGCCGTATCGCTGGAAAGGTTTGGTGGCAGAAGTTCCCTTTGTGGATGTTGTTACAACAATGCTTGACACGAGTATTCCGCTGACTGTTGGCGAATACGAAGAATGGGGAGATCCAAACGAGGAGAAATATTATTCTTACATGCTTCGTTATTCTCCGTATGACAACATTCATCCAACAAATTATCCAGCGATGTTCATCACAACAGGCTATCACGATTCACAAGTTCAATATTGGGAACCACTGAAATGGGTAGCAAAATTGCGTGCAACTCGAACGAATGATGTACCTTTGCTCTTCGAATGTGATTTACATGCTGGACATGGAGGCGCATCAGGACGAACAAATGAACGAATTGAACTTGCAAAAATTCATGCTTTCTTGCTATCGATGGAAAAGTAGTTGGATACTTCTTGTCATCAGTTTGTGTTTGGCTACCCATTCAATCCATGCGCAACGAAAACTTCGAAAAACAGACTCCCTTTCCTTTATGACTTTCAATGATAAATGGGTGGTTTATTCCGATTATGGATTTGGAACAGCACCATACAGTCTTAAATTCAGACAAGCAGATGGAGATAAAATTCGCTTGAAATACCGCAACAATTACCGCACCATTTTGGGTTTAGGATTTTCGTACAAATGGCTTGCCTTACGCATCGGAATTCCCATTCCAGGTAATTTTCGTCCGATCAGTCGCTTTGGGAGATCTTCTTATTTCAATATCGGTTTTGACTTTTCGTTTCGAAAGTTTTATTTTGATTTTGATGCGCGAAATATGCAAGGATATGCGATTCAAGATGCCTATAAATGGAACGATACGTTAAATGAATTAAACCCAAATGCGTTACTTCCCCAGTCCAACAATTTGAGTATTTCGTTAAACACATATTACTTTCAAAACAAGCATTTTCGCATTCAACCTATTTTGGGAAAAACCGCATACTACACCAAACCTGTTCGAACTTTCTACTTAAAATCAACAATGAATATTCATGGAGTTGGAAATAATCAAACTTTAATTCCAAATGAATTGATTTATGCTGGAAATTCAAAATTAGCTTCTTCCACAATCAGTGATTTTGACTTTGGATTTGTTCCCGGCTATGCATTTGTAGGTTTACACAAACATTGGCAATTTTCAGCTTTGGCAGGTTTTGGTCCTGTGATTCAAGCTAAATTTTACCAAACCGACGAATTTTCTCGCGGATTTTTAGGTGTTGCACCTCGGTATGACATCCGATTTGTCGGCGGTTATAACGTACCGAAGTTCTTTTTTATGTTGGTTACCGAATTTGATAATAAATCCATACGTTTTCAGGATTTACGGTATCATTCCTCTTTTTATTCCATTAAAATTGTGGGTGGTTATCGTTTTTTGGATTCTAAAAAGGAACTGAAAAAGAAAGAAAAACAACTCGATCAGTTGGAAAAGAAAGTAAAAAACCGATACAAAACTCCAGCGAATTAAGTCAAATCAATCATTTTTTTTTATGTTTGTCAAAATTCTCAATCATGAAAAAACCATTACTCACTGTTTCTTTTTTAGCAATCAGCCATCTATTTTTTGGACAACAACTTGAAAATGCGAATTTTGAATCTTGGGAAAATGTTGGGTCTCCAACGGTTGAACCAATCGATTGGAGTTCTTTAAAAACAGCGGACGCACTTGCATCAACCGCACCAACTGTCGTTTCGCGAGATGTAGGAAGAAATGGAACCGGATATTCTGTCAAATTGGAAACCAAAAGTGTATTAGGAATTGCTGCCAATGGAATTTTAACCAACGGCCGGGTTCATGCCGATTTCAATCCAGCAAACGGGTATGTATTTACGGATCCCAACAATGCTTCTTGGAATACCGCTTTTGCATTCAGACCTGATTCTCTGGTTGGTTGGTACAAATATGCACCACAAAATAATGACAAAGGAAAGTTTGAAGTTGTTTTGCATACCAATGAAGGAAAATTACCTGGAATGAACAGTGCAAATGTGATTGGTGCAGCCAAATTCAATGCAACGCAAGCAACTTCGACTTGGAAACGCTTTTCAGTACCATTTCAGTATGCAACTTCTGGAAATCCATCGTATGCTTTAGCTGTTGCTACTTCCGGTGATTCAACGATTTCACAAAATGGATCGATCATTTGGTTTGATGATGTTGAATTAATTTACAATGAATCATCCGCAAACACACTTGAAATCAATCAAGAAAAAATCTATGCGTGGAAAAACAACGATAAAATTTATTTCTCTGAAGTTTTCGAGCAAGCGCATGTTCAAATCTCAACGATGGATGGAAAAGTGCTGTTTTCGGATAAAATGACGCAAGAAATCACATGGAATCAACCAACAGGAATTTATTTGATTGATATTTTTGTTGAACAAAAACGAATCACACGCAAAGTTCATTTCTAAGTAACTTTCCATGAAAAATTGGATTCTTTTTCTTTTCCTATTGACAGGAAGTGGTTTGTCTTTCAGTCAGATGGGGAAAATCAATGGAAAAGTGCGCAATGCACAAGGAGAAATTTTGCTTGGCGCCACCGTGATGTTTAAAACCGATGCGATTATCGGAACGCATACGGACGATCAGGGAAATTATTTGTTAGAAGTTCCCGCTGGAAAAGGAATCATCATTTGTCGCTTTACGGATTTGAAAGCAGATACGATTGCGGTAACTATTCTTCCCAATCAAATCATAACACAAGACATTGTCCTCTCTCCGTTAATCACCGAATTTGATGTCGTTGAAATCAAAGTGGGGAAATTTGACCAAGCCATCGAAGATCAGACTTTCTCATTGGAAGTGATCAAACCAAAATTGATTGAGAACAAAAATACCCGATCCATCGAAACTGTTTTGGATCAAACTCCTGGCTTGAATATTTTGGACGGAGAACCTCAAATTCGGGGAGGAAGCGGATTTACCTTCGGTGTTGGCTCAAAAGTCGCTGTCATCGTTGACGATATGCCAATGCTTTCAGGCGATGCAGGACGACCAGAATGGGGATTTATTCCAGTTGAAAACATACACCATGTAGAAGTTATCAAAGGTGCATCTTCGGTGTTGTCTGGTAGTTCAGCATTATCGGGATCGATCCATATTCGTACCGCTTTTCCTGGGCCAAAACCTGTAACGAAAGTTAATCTCTACTCGGGTTTTTACAGTAGACCAAACGTGGAAAATGCAACTTGGTGGACGGATCTTCCAGTAATCAGTGGAGCTAACTTTTTACACAGTAGGCAAATCAAACAATGGGACATCGTTGTTGGAGGTAACTTGAATTACGACCATGGGTACATTGGTGCTCCGAAAACAGATCCTTTTGTTGAAGACACAATTTCACCTTTTTCGGATCGACAAATGGCAAGTAAGCGAGCTAGAATTAATTTCAATTTACGCCGAAGATCACCAAAAGTAAAAGGATTGAGTTATGGAATCAATGGAAATATCATGCTCGCAGAAACAAACATGGCTTTTGCATGGTTGAATGATTCATCTGGTTTGTATCGTGCTTATCCAGGAGCTGTTTTCCTTCAAAATCAATTTATTGCTCATGTAGATCCCTTTTTACAATTTTTGTCTTCATCGGGAGGGAAACACAGTATTCGAACCCGAATTTTACGCACAGATAATCAAATGACTGCCAATCAAACCAATCAAGCAACAGTTTTGTATGGTGATTATCAATTTCAACAAACGTATAAACAACTAAAAAACTTACAATTTATAGGTGGAATTAGCGGGAATTACACCCATTCGTATGCCAATTTATATGCTGGTTCGGGAAGTCCTTTTAATCATTTGTTGAATATTTCTGCTTACGGTCAAGTGGAGAAAAAAATTCAACAAACAGTCAATTTAAGTGCGGGTGGCCGATTGGAATATTTCGAATTAAATGACTCCATAACAGCAATCAAGCCTATTTTTCGTTTTGGAGCAAGCATGAAAATTTACCAAGAAACCTATCTGCGTGCATCTTACGGACAAGGATATCGATTTCCGACCATTACGGAGCGTTTTATCAAAACCGGTGTTGGTAATTTTGGCGTTTTCCCAAACCCAGGACTCAAACCTGAGAGCAGTTGGAATGGTGAAGTTGGAATCAAACAAGGACTCAAGTTTGGAAAAATCATGGGGTATTTCGATGTTGCCGCTTTTTGGCAAGAATATGAAAATACAATCGAATACATGTTTGGATTTTGGGACTTGAGTTCTCCCCTAGCCGCTGGTTTTAAGTTTTTAAACACTGGTCGATCTCGTGTTTTAGGAATTGATGCTTCTTTCACTGGGCAAGCAAAATTGACAAAACAAACGGTGGCAACGTATATCATTGGGTACAATTACATTCTTCCAAAAACCTTGGATCCCGATTACATTTATGCGGTCGACGAACATCCGGTTACACCACAACAATACAGCTACAACGGAACGTCGCTCAATCCAGATAAGCATATTTTGAAATACCGTTTTTTACACAATGTAAAAGCAGACATCGAATTTGAAATAAAGAAAAAATGGTCATTGGGAGTAAGTGCCAAATATTTCAGTAAAATGGTCAACTTAGATGCGGTGATTGCTGATTTTGAAGAGGCTACACATGTCATTGAAACCATGCAAAACATTCGTTTTATGGATTATTACCAAAAACACAACCACGGCAATTGGATATTTGATGCGCGACTTGCTTATCAATTCATCAACAAACACAAAGTTAGTTTGGTTGGAGCCAATGTATTAAATCGATCGTATTCACTTCGTCCATTGAAAATCGAAGCTCCACGTACATTGATGTTGCAGTATACACTTAAGTTTTAAAAAGTATTTTCAGAAAAGAGAATACAAAATACCAAACAGGATTTAAATCCGTTATCAGGATACCAAGAATAAATGGGGAAAAGTGAAAGAAAATTCCCCAAAACCCTGATTAAATTTTATCTTTGCCGAAAGAAATTAACTCGAAAACGAAGCAAATGAAACGTGTATATTTGGACAATGCAGCAACCACTCCCCTTGCGCCCGAAGTAGCAGAAACGATGATTCCATACATTCAAAATGAATTTGGAAATCCTTCTTCCACTCATTTTTACGGTCGTCAAGCGAAAGCGGTTATCGAAACTTCCAGACGTTCCATTGCCAAACATTTGAATTGTTCCCCATCCGAAATTATTTTCACTTCTGGAGGAACAGAAGCAGACAACATGGCTTTACATACTTCGATTTCAACTTTGGGAGTTACACAAATCATTACTTCACCTTTGGAGCATCACGCAGTTGGACATACCGCTGAATTTATAGCGCAAAATCCGAAAGTAAAATTAAGTTTTGTTCAGGTGGACGATCAGGGTCATGTTAATTTAAAACACTTAGAAGAATTACTGCAATCAGGTGAAAAATCATTGGTTTCGTTGATGCATGCAAACAATGAAATTGGTACATTGCTTCCCATTTCATCAGTATCTGAACTTTGCAGAAAATACGATGCATATTTTCACTCCGATACGGTTCAAACCATGGGCCACTATCGTTTTGATTTACAAGCAACACCAATCGATTTTATCACGTGTGCGGCACATAAATTTCATGGTCCAAAGGGAATTGGATTTTTGTACGTGAACAAGCGCCTAAAAACCGAAGCATTGATTCACGGTGGTGCACAAGAACGTGGTTTGCGCGGTGGAACAGAAAATCTCTATGGAATTGTTGGTCTAGCGAAAGCAATGGATTTGGCTTACGAAGACGTAGACGGTCATCAAAAACATGTTCAAGCGTTGAAAAGTTATATGATTGAACAACTTAAACATCAGTTTGATGACATCTCATTTCACGGTGATATCACTCCACAATGAAGTTTGTATACGGTTTTGAATGTTTGTTTCCCAAAAACAGAAAAAGCAGGAATGCTTTTATTCACCATGGATTTGAAAGGAGTTGCTTGCAGTGGTGGAAGTGCATGTTCATCAGGAGCAACAAAAGGTTCACATGTATTGGAAGGAATTCAAGCCGATATGTCTAGACCAAATGTTCGTTTTTCCTTTTCACGATACACAACCAAAGAGGAAATTGACTTTGCCATCGAACAAGTTGTAGCCGCATTTGAAAAGACCCTGGCTTAGTGAAAAAGCTCCGGATTTTAACCCTTGCCAGTTGGTATCCGACCGATCAACATCCCTTTTTAGGGAACTTTGTGCAACGACATATCGATGCATTATCCGCTGATCATGAACTCATTGTAATTCATCCAGAATATCGAAAAGAACTACATCAATCAGGTATTCAGGAAAGTAAAAAAGGAAATAAGACTGAAATACGGATTCTCATACCAGATAGTAAAAATCCCATCGTTAAGTGGTGGAAAACACGAAAAATTTTACTCCAGTTATTCAGGCAAATTGATCCAGTTGATTTGATTCATGGACACGTTTCTTTGCAACGTGGTTGGACATTTTTGTTAGCTAAAAATTATTTTCATGTTCCACTTATTGTCAGTGAACATGCATCTTATTTCCGGGAAGAAAAGCGCAAAAATTGGACGTGGAAAGAAAAGCAAATAATGCGAAAACTACTTCAACAAGTCGATCATTGGACTGTGCCTTCGGATGTATTAAAAAAGGAAATTCAAGACGCTTTTCCATCCATCAAACACCTATCGATTGTACCAAATGTAGTGGAAAATATTTATTTTGAAACACAACATAAATCCTTTTACAAACCCGTTTTTACGCATATTTCCACCTTAGATAATCAAGTGAAAAACATCCAAGGAATCATCGATGCGATTGAAATTTTGCAAGCAAAGTATCCCAATCAATTTGAGTTTCGATTTATTTCCGATGAATCGTATAATTCATGGCAACAATTCACTGAATCAAAAGGTTGGAACGAAGTCAAATTTTATGGGCCATTAACTAGTCCTGAAATTGCAGAACATTTAAGCGAAACAACAGCTATTGTACTAAACTCGAAGTATGAAACATTTTCGTGTGTTTTGGCTGAGGCTTGGGCTTGCAGTGTGCCAACTATTACCACATCCGTCGGAATTGGACATCAGTTACCCGAAGATTTCGGAATTCAAATAGAATTTGATTCTCCCCTTTCCTTATCACAAGCCATGGAAGATTTTTTAACCAAAAGAAAACAAGTTGATTCTAACAAAATGAAACAAAAATCAACTGAATTTCGAGCAGAACAAATCGTTGCCCAATTCAATCACGTTTTTAATCAAGTTATCTAAAACGAGAATTTAAAACACATTTTTTAGTAAAAATCTCTCATTTCCACATCCAAATAAAAAGGGTGCCCGTTAAAAAACGAACACCCTACCTCACACATAATCTGTCAAAAAAAAGCGCAAACGCTTCTGCCTTTCAGCTTCGTTTATCGACTAACTCGATGAATAGTCTACTAACAATTTAAGGTTAGAAATGATAATTCAACACAAGATTCACCAAGCCCATATTCACTTTATTAAATACATATTTCGGATTGTTGTATGTTTCGCCAGCGTTGATTTTAAACACAAACAACATTTGTGCTTCTAAGCCTTTGAAAAAATTTTTAAACTCATACTTCGTATCTAAATTAATCTGATAATAAGAAGGAACACCATATTTATTTAAGCGATAATCCTTTACATCCGGTAATTGAAAATATCCTGCCGTAAATTGAGATTTAAGTCCTTGCTTTTTCCATTTCCGTTCTGCTTTTACAACAAAAGCATGTACATTTCCAAAACCTTCATTTCGTTCTCTGGGCATGAATGTGTAGAAAGGATCACGTCCCCATTCTCGTGGATTCAAAAACGCACCATCCGAAGTAATTCGGTTGTAATTCAAAGACAATCGCCACTTATCCGACTGCATTCCGGTGCGAGCACCCAAAGTCATTGCAGAAGTTCCTTTTTGAATATATCGGTATTCAACATGGTCATTTCCACCTTGACCAACAGCATCTTGACGGATAAATTGCACGCCATTCATCCAAGACCATTTTTTGCTTTTGTTTTCTTTTTTCCAATCCAATTGAGCAAAAGCAGTGTTGAATATATTTTCGGTGAAATAATCCCACACTTGAAAATACCAATTGTTTTTCTTGAAATGAATTCCCAAAATACCAACTCCAGCCGATTTTGAATGGTGTTTGTATTGAGATGGAACGCCACTTGAATCAACACCTGTCGGATACAAACCAATTGATTCACCAACTGAAAACCATTTTGTTGTACTTCTCGGAGAAATTGCATAAATGAATCCACCTTCCAATTTCCAATGTTTCCATTGATTCCAATCAAACCAGATTCCTTCCACACCGGTTGGGCGCATGCGACCATCTTGCAAATTTATCAAGGGTGTATTGATTAATTGCCGACCAAAAGTTAGGTGTGATTTTTTGAAATTGTACTTTAAATACAACTCTTCCAACCGATCCATATCCTTATGATTATGTGGGTCTTCCATATCAAACAAACCAATTTCATAGCGATTTGATTGACCTGTAACTGGATCAGGAACAGCTAGTTTACTTGAACCAATATTGAAAAAATAAAAGCCACTTACAGCAAACTGAAAATGCTTAAATTCTGCTGTTTCGTATCGAATCCCTCCTCCAGCTGCATTCGCATAATAATCGGTTAAATTTGCTTCGTTATTGGTGTGCATAAAGTAATAACGAAAATGTCCATGAACAACTCCCGCTTTGAAAGCATGCAACAAGGAAGTGGTATCATCTGTACTGTTGTGTTTTCCTTTGTACATAGTTGGTTTATCATGAATTTCATGATGTTGAGCAGACACAAACAAAGTGAATAGTAGTATGCCTGCAACTAATATTGATTTCATTGCTTAATAATATTGTCTAATGCATGAATGTAATTGAAATAAAAGAGAAAATATCGATCCTAAAACCCTGCTTTCACATAGGTCCATCCGCTATTTTCTTGATCAACAATGTGTATAATTCCAGCTGGAACATATTGAGCCTGAGGAAGAATTTCCTCTCTTGAAACTTGTCTTTCTTTTAGTGAAAATTCACAAACAGTAAAAACAACACCTTTTTTCTTAAACTCTTCGACTTTGGGTGCAACTACCGTTTTTTTTGTTTGAAGCATTCCGATTCCTGGTCCATGACAAACAATTTCAATTTTAGAATCTGGGGCAACAGACAAAATGTTGTTTACTTGTTTCATCAATGCTTTGTGTGCTAGCGTGTCAGAAGTAGTTAATTGAAATAAAATTTGTCTTGGTTCTGTTCTTTCTTTTTGAGCCCAAGTCAATTGAGCAAAAACAAGTAATAATGGGAAAATAAATAACGTTTTCATGACTGTTGATTTTACTTTTTATTAGATTCGTAATATTCTTTGATTGGTTTGAATGGGCCAAATTTGTGTTGTTTTTCTGTAAACGCATCTTTGTAAGGCCCAAAAGGATGATCGATTGGTTTTTTGCTGATATCTGGCCAATCTTTGGAAATATTTAAACTAGGTCTTGGTTGAGAATTAACAAATGCTGCAACATCCCAAGCTTGCTCATCAGACAACTGTGCCGAATTATGATTTACCCCCAAAGGCATGTTGTATTTTACGTATTTGGCAAAGTTTGAAATACGGAAAAGTCCAGCACCTTGATTGTAACTATTTTGTCCCCAAAGCGGAGGATATTGATAGGTTTTACCATCCATGTTCATCATTCCTTCTCCAGCAGCTTGATGGCAACTCGCACATTTTTCATCGTAAACCAATTTTCCTTGGATTGGATCCGCTGCACGATCTAAGAAAGCCAACTCTTTCAAACCAGAACCATGAGCTAAATCTCCTTTTTTCACATTCGAACCGATGTACTTGATGTAAGCAACCATTGCTTTTAATTCTTTGCTATCTCTTGAAAGTGCTTTACCATTTAAACTTCGCTCCATGCAATCATTTACACGCTTGTAGATATCTTCAATCTGTCCACTTCTTGCACGTAGTTTGGGGTAAGAAGATGCAACTGCACCATAATTGTTACCATATGGTTTTGTTCCTCCATCAAGGTGACAATTTTGGCAATTTAATCCATTAGTCAAGGAAGCGACAGAACCTTTTGGTCCTAAAAATGCCGCCGTATTAATGATTAATTGTTCACCGTATTTTACTAATTCTTTTTGATTTTTGTCTTTAATTAGATCAATGTCTCTGGCAGACCAAAATGGAATTTCTTTTTCTTCAACGGGCAAACCATCTGGATCAATTCCGAACGCATCTTTCGATTCGACTTCACTAACTTTCCCTTTATCATCACCGATTAATAAAAATTGTTCAATTTTATCCAAATTATTAATAATCAAGGGCATTAAAGCAACAAAAACAACTAAAATAATTACCAAGTTTGTCAGTCGACTCACTGCCTTCAGTAAATATTCTTCATTTTTATTTTCTGGTTTCATAGTTTTGATTTTTGGAAAATGAAATAAGCGATTCCGATCGGTTTAGAACTGAGTTTCTGTGCGCATAGTATGATCGAAATCGCTGTTTTTATCAATGTGGTATTTTATCTTTTATTACTCCGTAAACAAATGTCCCAAGCATAGCAAAGACAATGACAAGCGTAAATGTAATGAAACCGTATCCAATATTTACAACCATTGGACCAGGACAAGCTCCACTTAGTGCCCAACCCAAACCAAAAATTGTTCCGCCGACTAAGTAACGTGCAATGGATTTATCTTTTGGGTGAAATGCGATCGGATTTCCATCCAAATCTTTCATTCCCAGTCGTTTGATTAATTGAACACCAATTACTCCTAAAACAACGGCTGTTCCAATGATTCCGTACATGTGAAAGGATTGAAAACGAAACATTTCCTGAATTCGGTACCATGATAAGGCTTCCGATTTTGCCATCACAATACCAAACAATACTCCTACAACTAAAAATTTAATAAACTTCATGTGGTTCTTTTTTCATTTAAAAAATAAGTGGTAAGATTAAATAAGTCATAATTAATCCTCCTATAAAAAATCCAACAACTGCGATCATTGATGGAACTTGAAGGTCTGATATTCCGCTGATTGCGTGTCCAGAAGTACACCCCCCGGCATAGCGCGATCCAAAACCAACTAAAAATCCCCCGACTGCTAAGACTAAAAACCCTTTCAGTGTGAAGATCGCATCCCAACTGAATAATTCTGCTGGTTGAACACTGGTTGGCTTACTGAACCCTAATTCACTCAAATCCTGAATGGTAGCCTCTGAAATTTGAATTGTTTGATCATACGACAAAAATTCATGTGCGATAAAACCTCCTAATATTGCTCCTACTAGAAAGACCAAATTCCAAATTTGAGTTTTCCAATCAAAATCAAAAAACTTCACTTTTTTTCCCGCTCCAGCTATGGTACACATCGTTCTTAAATTAGCTGAAAAACCAAATGATTTTCCAAAAAATAAAAGAAAGAACATAACGGAAGAAATAATCAATCCCGAAAACCACCATGGCCAAGGGTTCATAATAAAATCAATCATTTTTACTTATTTTTTAAATGAAATGAAACAATCGGTTTAAACATGTGCTTGATCAACTTTTCGGTAGCACTTGCGTGAAAAATCCCTCCTTTTGCATGCGTTCCTATGCACAGCAAATCCATGTCATTCATTTGGTTAAAATGAACAACTCCATTTTCTACATCTTTGTCTTTGACAACGTGAGGAACAAAATGTTTAATTTGATTTTCGGAAGCAAAGCGCATCATATCTGATTCAATTTCTTTAACTCGATCTCCGCTTGGATCAGAATCAATTTGCAAAAAATGAATGTTTGGATCAAATGCTGCAATGATTTTGTGAAACACCTGCATATCTTGATTCGCCGATTCATGAAATTGATGCACCAATAAAATGTTTTCAATTTTCAAATCAGATCGGTCACACATCAATGACAAAACAGGTACAGTTGATTTTCGAGCTACATGTTGCGTTTCAGTTCCCGAAATTTTATCTTTCCATCCCCAAGCACCTTTTGTTCCCATTGCAATCAAATCAAATTGATGAACATGTGCAAAAAGGGTTATCTGATCTGTTAACTTGCCAAATACCAAATGAGTATCAGTAACAAAATCAAATTGATCTTTGAGATTTGCTAACTTTTTATAGGCAATATCTCTTTGTTTTTCTACGTATTTAACATCAATTTCACCACAGGTAGAAACACTTCCGTCTGCGTTTAAAGAAACCGTTTCAGGTACATTTAACACATGTAAGAAATGAATTTCAACTTCCATTTTTTGTGCTAAATTTTGGACAAGCAAATACGCATAATCTGCTTGAACACTAAAATCTGTTGGAATAAGTACTTTTAGTTTATTCATTTTCTAGTTTTTTTCATTTTGATTCACATCTTTTGTTTTCTTTTTTTCAAAAAAGCTCAAAAACAAAGCCCCCATCAGACCTCCATACAACATCGAATTCAAAGGCTTACTCGTGATTGCGCACGTACCAGATGAACAACCGATTTCTTGCCAATACAAGTAACCCAGAACAGAACCAATGATAGCGCCAATGACGTACAACTGATTTTTCTTATACCACTTCTTCAAATTCAATTTCTCTTTCATCTGTATTCGATTTATGATTATGTTGGTTTGATTTCTCTGGAACAGCACAATTTCCGCCTATACATCCTATGTTCAAAACGGCCATCAATCCAAACAAACTTCCCGCTAGGATAATCATCATTTCATGCGATTGAATTCCCTGAATGATGATTGTAATTCCCAAGATCAATCGTACAATTCGTATAAAATTCCAGTTTTGAATAACTCTTTTCATGCTAACTTTAAATAAGTTCGGCTAAACGTATTTAACCGAACTGTATGAACTAAGAGCCTGTTTAAAATTTGTCTAATTTCGCTCAAAAATCACTTATAATAAATCCAGATAAAAATTTAAACAGGCACTAAAAAATAAAACTATGCCTTCATTACTTTACTTTGGCAAACGAAGTCTGTTTTTGGAACTCCTGCCTCAGCAATTGCTTTGAAACCACCTGCGATTTCTGTGAAGTTACGGTAACCTCTTGCTTGCAAAATACTTGCAGCAATCATACTTCTATACCCTCCTGCACAATGTAAATAAAAATGCTCTTCCGGTTGAATGTCTTTTGTCCATTCGTTGATGTAAGCCAACGGTTTGCTGTATGCTTCTTCTACATGTTCCGCTTCGTACTCGCTCTCTTTGCGCACATCAATTACTTTATCCTCGCCAATTTTCAATGCTGATTTAAAGGCATCAGCTGAAATACGATTCACTGTATCGACTTCCTTACCTGCTGATTTCCAAGCTTCAAATCCACCTTTCAAATAACCAACAACTTGATCGAAACCAACACGAGATAAACGTGTGATTACCTCCTCTTCGTCTTCTAAATCAGTTACTAACAAAATCGGTTGATTAACATCCGCGATCAAAGATCCAACCCAAGGAGCAAAATCCCCTTTCACGCCAATATTGATTGATTGTGGTACAAAACCTTGGTAAAACTCACCATTTTCTCTTGTATCCAAAATCAAAGCGCCAGTTGCTTCTGCTACTGTTTCAAATTCTTCTACTGACAAAGGTGTGTTTGCTTTTGAAAATACCTCTTCAAAACTAGCAATCCCCGTTTTATTCATTGCTACATTGGCACCAAAATAAGCGGGCGGAGGTAATAAACCATCTGTTACTGCAGCAATAAACGCTTCTTTACTCGGCTGATTCAAAGCGTAGTTGGTTTGTTTTTGTTCTCCTACAGATCCGACCGTTTCTTTGGACATGTTTTTTCCACAAGCTGATCCAGCACCGTGAGCAGGATAAACAATCACGTCATCTGCCAAAGGCATAATTTTTGCATTCAAACTCTCGTATAACAATCCAGCCAATTGTTCTTGCGTCATGTCAGCTGCTTTTTGAGCCAAATCAGGACGACCAACATCACCTAAAAACAAGGTGTCACCAGAAAAAATGGCGTGATCTTTTCCGTTTTCATCGATCAATAAGTAAGTGGTACTTTCCATGGTGTGTCCCGGAGTATGTAACACTTTTATTTTTACTTGACCTAAATCAAAAATTTGTTCGTCTTTCGCAATAATCGCTTCAAATGTCGGATTGGCATTCGGTCCGTAAATAATTGGAGCTCCTGTTTTTGTACTTAAATCCACATGACCCGAAACGAAATCAGCATGAAAATGTGTTTCGAAAATGTATTTTAATGTTACTCCATCTTCCTTCAATCTTTCCATGTATGGCTGAATCTCGCGAAGTGGATCAATAATTGCTGCTTCGCCGTTGCTAACGATGTAATAGGCTCCTTGAGCTAAACATCCTGTGTAAATTTGTTCTACTTTCATCTTTTTAAAAATTTGTGGTTCTCTGTTTTTCACAAGACAAAATTGCTTCTTTGATTTACATTTAAACGTGACCATTGTTACACAAAACATGACTTTTATCATGTTTTTAATCAAATTACAAAACTAAAAAACTGATA
>CAYRMV010000073.1:0-16779 GCA_964425255.1 uncultured Flavobacteriales bacterium | reverse complement strand
CGAGATTGCAACAGGCGCTTTTCAATTATTGACCATGTTTATTTTCATCGTTCGAAGGAGGATTCATCAAGTCCTCTAGTTGAGCTGTGTACTTGCGTGCCTGATCTCGAAGCATAGCGGCACGTTCATATTCCTTATTCGCAATAGCCTTTTCTTTGTCTTGTTGGATCTTCTCAAGAAGCGCGATAAGTTGTTGCTCGTTTAATTTTGGATGAAGTAACTTTTTAGGAAGTCTCATAGTTTCAATTTTTGCACCAAATTAAAACCCTAAACCGCCAAACTCCGGCGCTCAAGTTATGAGTTTATCTGTTCACCTATCCACTGCCAGATCCGCACCATGGCCCAAGTATCTTGCTTACAATACTCCAATAGGTCCATGATCTTCTGAGCACGCGTCTCGGAATCCATATTAGGCAATTGGGCATAGGTAAAACTTGCAGTCCCTCCCTCTCCAATATTCAAGTCGTCATAGGAAAGCTCAGGGATCAGAACAGGTAATACTTTTTTGATCGAACTACTCCCTTGCATATCTGGATGGTGGTAATGTTTTTGTTTGAACGGGGTCATAAGGTCCACAAGACGGCTTTGAATTGCTAGCAGTTCTTTTGCATAATTGGGGAAATCAATTGCTAGTTGGCCTATCTTACTTCTCTCGAAAGGAATGTACCAAACCAAGATTGTTCCTTCGGTTCCCATGTTAGCGATCATGGAATTGATCAAATCCGGACGCGGATCATCCACTCCATTTCCTAAAAACTCGATGTGACGAACTTCCGCTCCCGGATGGTCGATCACATGCAACGAGAATTGAAAGGGAACAGCCTGGTAAGGCCTTGATCCATCGTATTCAGGTACACCATACGCAACCGTTTCAAAATCGAAGAAATACAAAGGATAATTCAATGAATTCATGAAAGCTCTGAGGGCATCTTTATCCATGATCTCATCACCGTGATCGTCCGGTGGTGGTGGAACAACATCTTTCCAGCAATGGTTTGTGAAATCACATTCGAAAGGATCACTGCAATGAGGGCCTGGATCGATCTTTGGCTCGATACGATCCATCACCAGTTCTTTTAACTCTTTTGCCTTTTCAGATATTAATATTTGATTGGTCAAGACAGGTTCCAATACCGAACTTTTCTGAAATAAACCATGCACATCGATCTCTCCTTGCTTCACATAGTATTTATTGAAATGAACGATCGAAATGTCCTTGAGCTTCAACCCTGCATTCGTCATCACATAGTATTGTAGTGACGCATCCCGAACATGCGCACCTTTAACACCATTCGTACTTTTAACTTCAAAGGCATGCCAGCCATCATCCAACTTTACGAGCAGATCGATCGCACAAAGTACACCTTCATAGTTAAAAGCAGCTTCATAGATCACGGTATGTCCTGCCTCGATGTATTCCTTCGTTCGCTGTACCGAAATATGGTATTCATACGGTGTATCCGGCTCTGCATTGACCCCACCAGGAAAAAGGTCTTGCGCTAGGATCCCGGCATTTGTCCCGGAGGCAAACAGCATCTCTTTCGTTTCATCCAATGGATTCCTCAGCTCTGGCGCAAACTTGTGGAGGAACAATCGTTTCGGGCATTGATACCCATACATGAAGGTCGATTTGGAGAGGATGTGGGACATTGTTAGACTTTTATAGAAATAGACTTGATTTACATTTGTTATTTGAAACAGTTAATCATGAAATTAGCTTTTTATTAATCACTGAAGTTCAATCCAATCAAATATGCTTTGGGCAATTTGTTTCTGCCAAAGATTGATTTGATTTATCACTTCCAATGTTATTACGCTACACTCAGCATCACCGAGTTCTTTAGAACCTTCTTGAAAGTATCTTCCGCTTTTAAAATTTGTAGTATTTCCTGGATAGATCAATGCTACTTTTAGTGCTGAGTAGTATTTACTGTAGACATACATCTGTCTCAAATCTTCCGATGAAGGATTGTACCCATAAAGATTTTTCCATTTCGTATCGAGTACAATGCAATTCTCCTTGTCTTTGTTAATGACTATATCTGGTTTCATGCTACTCCTCGATCCAGAATCCGGTTTCCAGAAATTGCGTGTGTGTTGAGCAGTGATTGTGTTTTCTTTGGATTTATACTTGCGCAAACTCGTAAAGACAAATTGCTCCCATAAAACGTTCATATCAAACATGAGTGCCAAAACATCGTTACGACCGCGTTTGATATCTGGATGGTAATTGAGTAATAGCAATTTTGCAATGTCTATTGCCATTCTGTAGCGTTCGGTTTTCCGATCGAATTGAAGCTTATCGAAAAGTGATTCACTCACTTTAATCTCTGCAACTTCGGGAAAATTTAAGAGTAATGTCGATATCCGGCTGCTAAGCACACCGTTAGTATTAATGCGATTAAGCAACCTCAACGCTTTTAATAAGATTTGGTGAATCGTATGGTCGTTATCGTAGGTGGAGAATTTGACGAAAAATCGTTCCTTGTGAACCACGTTATGTTGAATGTGCTTCGAGAATTGGAGACTTCCTTTTAAAGCCGATTGATTCGACTCTGTCTTTCTGTATTTCTTAACTAAACCTATATGCATTAGATATTCCAGCTCCTTGACGTATAACTCGAAATAAAGATCTAAAATCGAATTGACTGTTAATTGTAAGTTGGAAAAGCTCGGTGCTTGAATGTCAAAAACTCCGGATGCTCGTAACATGCCAATAAGAACTTTACGCCACGTATTTTCATCGCCTGATTTATCTGCTTTCGGAAGTATTTCAATAGTTGTGTTGCCAACCTGAAGTACTCCAACATATTCACCAAATTTTACTCCATGATGAACTAACGAATAATAGGCAACACCCTTATCTCCATGGTAGACTTGCAAGGCTTCTAGTTGCCCTGGGGTAATTCGTTTTTCACCACGATCAAAACGCAAAGTTTCATGTTCGTAAACGACAATATGTTTTTCAGAATGGATCACTTATGCGGTAATATCACTTTAACTATTTCAATAAAAGTTTTGTCATCCAATTGAGTAACATCCTTAATGTGATAAACACGTTTATCTAGGATACCATCAATCTCGTAATCCTTAAAATCTGCAAAGAACCTTTCATCATCTGATGATTCTAATTCTTCAAAGAAACCTTGACCAAGAACCAATCCAATTTTCCCATAATCACCAAAGAAATACTCTTGTAAAAGAGGAATAATTGCATTGTGGAAAGCTGATTTCAAGGTGTCTAATGAATCTACTTTTAAGAAATACGAATGCCCGATTTGATGATCTTTATCGATTAATTTTTCAATGCGTTTATTAATGGTCTTTAAAAGAAGTGCTAAATCAATTCCTTCTAGTATTCCATTAGTTGATTTTAATGGGCCTTCAGTTTGAATCAACTCCGGTTTAGGCAACATTTCCATAAACGAAAAACGGCGACGCAAAGCGGTATCCAATGCCTCTACAGAACGATCAGCTGTGTTCATAGTGCCGTAAATATCAACATTCGAAGGAACAGCAAATTGTTTTTTAGAATACGGTAAAGTTGCGCTCATGGCATGTTCAGCTCCTTTGCGTTTATCTGTTTCTATTAGGGTAATCAACTCACCAAAAATATTGGAAACATTTCCCCGGTTAATTTCATCAATAAAAATTGCATAACGGTTCGATGGATCACTTTCAGCTCGTTTACACAAGGCTTTAAAGATTCCATCTTCTATTCGGTAAGCTATTTCAACATTTTCGTTTTCATCTGAAAGGACCGGTTTAATCCCTTCGATAAAATCTTCATAATTGAAGGATTGATGGAAAGTTGTAAAAACGAAACGCTTGATTTCTTTGTCAGGATCCGGATTAAAATTATTAACCGAGTCAATAATCTCAAATAGTTCGGGTGCGAATTCTTTCACTTCCTCTTCTATAATCTCCCAATAAGAATCAGCTGTTTTATTAAAAATGAATGGTTGTTGCTTTGATTTTACATTTACGAATTCACATGACTCAATTGTATGGCTCTGTAATTGACCCCATATTGTTGGACGAACAGTATTTGAATTGGATAATTTTGCTTTTTGAATTACCCAATTGTGCTTTAAGATATCCCCAACTTTACATTTTCCTAATTCAATTACTGCAATAGCGATCACCTGCCACCAAGTAAGGTCGCGAACAACTTCTTCAAAATGTTTGTCTTTGTTTAAAGCTGTCTCTTTAGTAGTATAAAGAGGGAAATATTCTGTTTTTAACGTAAATGTTTTTCCAGTGCCGGGAGGTCCGAAAAGGATTTGATTGATTGGTTTCAAGTTTTCCATTCGTAATGGAGTTAAATTGGAAAAATGTTTTTGATATTGGGGATAGGTCTTCAAATACTCCTTTAGAATCCATTCCCCATTGGGAGTTTCAGAGAAAGTATCCATTGCAAACAAAACCGGGTATTTAGGAATGCTATTCGGTATATAATTCCATTCCTCTGTAGTTATCCAGTTAACCTTGCGACAATGATTATACTCTTGTTCATCTGACACACATTCATAAGATCCTGTAACAATTCCGACACCGATAATAGTTGAACGGCCGCGATTCGCAAAAACGATATCCCCTATTTGAGTTTCAAAAAGGAAGTTATTTAGGTTTTGAAGTTTTTTTGAACTTGCCTCCAAACCAAGTCCATTTTTTAAATCCTCTTTGTTTTTAGCATTTTTGATTACTTCCTCGGATAACTCCGAATAACTCAGCTGCATAGTGCCGCGTTCCAGAAAATCATCCCATCGGCACGCATTTTCTCCTGGAGCGAACTTCCAATACCGGTTTTTTCGCCTTTCAATCGAAAGTTCTAGAATTTTCAAATACTCAGCTTCAGTTGCTTTAAAATTTGTTCCTTGCATCCCAACTTTTAGATTGGCCAATTCTCTTGTATTTTGAATTTTTTCTTTTGTAATTGGACTATTCACTAAATTGTGTGTGATACGAATCTCAACACGAGTGGCATTATCTTGATGGATTTGATCGCGATAGAACGATAATTCTTCAGGTTCTTCCTTTAAATCCATTGGTTCAGAGACAACTTCACCCAAAGCATAAACACCCGAATTATCTCCTGTCAACCATAAAATAAACTTATCTCCACTTTTGATGGATTCTTTATGAGCTTTAACAGTCCAAGATTTGAGCACCTCCGCTTTAAGAGCTTGGGGCACATCATATATTTTGGGGTTTCCTTGAAATACCCAATATTGATTATCCTCAATATCCTTATCTAACATGGTGTAGAGTATATCCTGTGCTAATATCAAATGATTCGATCCATCGTAATATTCAGGGATGTAAGATTTCACTTGTTCAATAAGTTCTTGATCATTTGCTACATAGTCAAGAATAAATCGATCTATCAATTCGAGATAATGAACATATTTCAAGTTTTTACCCGCAGGTTTCACTTGCATCAGTTCACAAAACGGCTTGTAAAAACTGCTTTTATACAACGTGTATTTTTCCGGATTATGAAAAGTAAGATAAGTAGCAATTGTTCTTTCGTCTTGATGATGACCTTTCTCCCCTCCAATTGATCGATACAGCTTTAATGAATCTTCGCTGAAATTAGCAATGCGATCCTTGAGCGGTTTCGACTCATCAAACAAGGCAATAAATAATGATCTGAATCCTTCCGGATTTTCTCTGCAAATATGTTTACCAACAGCCGCAGCTAATTGGTACATTAAATTGCCATATTTTACTGACTTATACTCTTTCCCAAAATCAGGTGCGTTAGTGTTTGGCTTTCCTTTAAATTGTGAAAGTAGTTCCCATTTATATTTCTCATCCTGCATGCGCGTTTGCGCAATTCGTGATTTGTATCGTTTAATTAGTTCTAGGTTGTTCATTGGTTATAAGCTTCGCAATGCATGATTTGAAAAATAATTATTTAACAGCAAAAAACATCTAAGATTCGTATTGATCAAACAATGTCTTCTGGTAAACACCTCCTTTGAATTTACAGATCAACTCGCGAATAAATTCATAATGTTTGACGTAATGGTTTGGTATAAATACTAATTTGATTTGCTTCTGTTCGAGCAGTTTAATTTTTTCAGAATCCGACTTGGCACGGTTAACATTCGTAGTATGTTCTTCACCATTTATTTCAAAAACAATTCTTGGCATATTTTCTAAATAAAGTACTCCATCAAATTCTTTTTTATTGACGTATTCATTGTTAGCTTCCTCAGGAAATAATTTGATGGTTTTCACATTCCTTTCAAATTTGGCATCATCCAATGAACAATAATGCTGCATGGTTTTGTAAAACTCATTTTCGAATTCGGAATCATTCGAATAACCAATGGTGAACTTGTTTGATTTACTCTGAGCTACTTCTACTGTTCCGTTTTTTTCAACGTAATCAATCAAAGCGTATAAGTCGTCGTCCTTTCGTGAAAGTATGTCGATTGCTTTCTTATCAGTAACTACAATCAAATTCTCCTGTGCTCGTGTCACGCCAACATTGATCAACTGACTGTTATTTTTTATCCAATCATAGGATCTCTGTGATGTCTTTTGTGAAATCGCCGTGGAAATTATAATGGTTTTGTTCTCTTGGCCCTGAACTTTATGAATCGTTCCGCACTGAACCGATTGGTCAATTTCACCTGCGTCTTTTGCTTCCTTAAGATAATGATTCAAAACCTCTTCTTGATTGCGAAAAGGAGTCAAAATAAAAACATCTTTGAGCTGATTAACGCTTATGTAGGTCACGATCGCCTTTGCCTCTTCTAGCTGTGAATTTTTGTTTTTTTGATTCTGATTATTTACTTCTAATAACTTCACTGAACCAATGTTTTTGATTTCATCCAAATTCAGTCTGTTTTCGTAAAAGCGCATGTTCGAGTAGTTAATAATGGCCTTACCGCAGCGATAATGAAAACGCAACAAGATATCTCTGGAAATATTGTCAATTGATTTGTATGCGGAAAGTATCGAATTATTCAAGTAATTATAAGGTTCTTGAATCTCATACAATTCCATCAATCGCTTGTTTCGAATTTCATCAAAAACCACTATTGGCTTCAATTGGTTGGTATCTCCAATTAACACCATGTTTTTGCACTTGGATATCGGAATTAAACTTGTTGCAATGTCGCACTGACCAGCTTCATCCATTACCAATAAATCAAATTTGAACTTCTTTCCAAGTATGCGACTCGACAAATTGGTTGTGAGTATGATCGGGAATACTTTCGTGAGTTTCTCCAAATTGGTATCAATACCTAACCATTTGTTAAACTCTTTTACTTGTTCCTCTTCTTTATCTATCGAAAGAATAGCATGTAACTCACTAAACTCAATTGTTTTTAATCGTTTTACAAACTTCAAAGATTCGTAATAGAAGAATTGCAGCAGTTGATGATTGTCTTTAATCACTTCGAAAATTCCTTTAAAATCGGCTTCTTGCGTATCCGGAAGTTCTTTGAGTTTGTTTTCGATCTTTATTTGTTCTTGCTCAAGTAAGTATGTCTTACCTCTCGCAATTAGGCCATTCACAAAGATTAAATTCTGTTCGAGCTCTTGTTTACGTTCATAATTCTCGAGCATTTCGTCCAGCAAACGGTTATTTTCTTTGGATTTTTCTTTGATGCGTGTGAGCAATTCTTCTTTGGGTATATCACTGGTTTCAAACTCATAAAGCTGCTTGATTCGTTTAAGTGCCTCAGCTGTATATCGTTTGTTTCCGATTCTTAAAATTGGAAAGAGAATCTCTTTGTTCTTGTATTTCCCTAAAACCAATTTATCATAAATCCCGTCGATTGGAATATTGTTGTTTGAAGATACAAGAACTGTTTTATTACTGGTAAAACAGTTGATCGCAATATTCAGAATTGTTTGAGTTTTGCCTGTTCCTGGAGGCCCTTGCACATAGGTGATGGGATATTTCATTGCATTATAAATCGAACGCAACTGATCTACATTCACCTTATCATCATACAAGACAATGTTTGGTTTTGTCCGGTTCTTGGTATCCAGGGAGGACATGTTCTGAAAAAATGCCTTCAATGGGACCTCTAAACAACCGTTACCGTGGTCAGAATCAATAAGCGAATAGGTCATTGAAATATCGATTTGGGCAAAGCCCAATACGACAATTTCCGGTCTTGAATTTGCCAATTCGCCTGAACGAAAAGCATCTGCCAACCGATTCACGGTCTCAACAGCATCTTTGTTATAGGCATCCTGAAAATCCGTTGGGCTCATGTCTGTGTAATAAGACAAAGCGTACTTGGCATCCTGGATATAGAAATTGGAGTTAAAACTTACTTTATCGGATATACTCAGTGTTTTCTTTACTGGATCGAAGTGAAGTTTCCGATAAGCGACTACAAATTTTCCGCGAGACTCAAAGTCAATTGAGAATTCATTCAAAGCCAACTCATAAAAATGGAACTTATTGTAATCGTTGTAATAAAGTTCTTGAATGATGTTCTTTTGCTGTTGATCTGAAAGATGATATGGATTTTGTTTCAATAATGTATTCAGATCTAAGCCCGGAATCAAATGCTGTTTGTGTAGGAAGGGATCATTATTAGCCCGATAACATTCCAGGTAATAATTCAAACGGCGACTATCAAAGTTATCGAATTCGTATTTCTCTAAACTGGCATCCTCCTCAATCTTTTTCACCAATGCTTCCGGAACATCATACTGCGAAAACTTTAATATCTCTGCACTCTGAATCTTGGAGATGAAAATCTTTTTATTCAACAGCGGTTCTTCCTTTGTCACATTGAACATGTTCACCCATATTTCATCATTGGCATTGATATCCAAAACACTGATCCAAAAAGGCGTAACCTCACCAGAACTATTCAGATAAGAAACACTTAAATACTTGGCCTCGCGAATGGCTCTACCAATAAGAGTTATGATGGATTTATCGGGCATGATTCCAATACATTTTGAATGCTAACTACCAAAATTATTTTTAAACAACTGCAAGTATTACTGCTATTAGCCCTATGCCAGCAGAAATTAATATAAGCATTCTATTTACACGGTTGAAACCCGCAGTTTCTCTCTGAGATCTTTCTGTTGAGTCAATCAAATTGTTCAACTTAAGTTCGAGATTCGAAAGCGATTCTGTAGTTTTTTTATCGTGTTCATCATTGGCCGCTTGTATGTCACTTAGTTTTTCTTCTATGACTGCAACTTTCTTTATAACATCTTTAACACTATCACGAGGATCAAATTCTTTAAGCTTATTTTGAATCTCAAATAAATTAGACGTCAAACTCTCAAAAGCTTCGATAGATTTTGCAATTGCCTTTTCATTTTCTTTTGATAAAGCTTCGAATTCTTGGATGTTTTTTGAAATTCCTTCATTCAATGTCGAATTGAAATCTTCAAAAGCGTCATGGAATTTGCTTTTTATTTCATGCTGGTATTTTTCAATGTTATTAGTGACATCTTCATAATCTTTTATTGCTTTTGAAGAACCCTCTTTTATTGACACACTAAATGCATCTAATGCCTCACTCAACTTTTCGTCTAACTTTTTCTGAAGATTCTGATTTTTATCAGACAACTTTTCATAATCTTCAATTGCTTTTATCGCACCCGAATTTATCGACTCACTAAATGAACTTAAAGCATCATTGAGTTTACTCTCAATTAGTACTTTCTCTGAAGTTACATTATTAGACAACAAAGAAATTATTTCAATTAACTCTTTTATACTAATGAGTACATCCTCTACTCCATTTGTTACCGATTCTACTTGGTCACGTGCTGATCTAAGACTCTTTAAATTTTCCTCTAGTTCTATTAAGGATTTTTGAATTGACGTATTTGCCATAATGAAATATATTTATTAATAATTTTAGTTGCCTCTACGGCATGAATTTGGAACATTGTTTCTTCGATAAGCATCTCAAGTCGTTGCCTTTCCAGGTAACTATTTAGAACGGTATTAAAGTCACTAAACAGTTCCCAAAACTCCTTCATATCATCCATTCTGTCAGCAGCATCCAACATGCCTTCGGTGTAACTATTACTCAATTGCAATTCAAGATTTTCATTTCCTCTAGTACCCAAATATGCAAGACAAAACACCTCTAAAAGACGTAGAGCTGGGTTAGTATCAGTAAGTGATCTTGAAATTAATCTAACAGCACCGTAAAGATGTTTCACGTTATCTGTCGGTGTGCCAACCCCGACTACGTCGTTATCAATAACACGAAGGTATTTTTTTAGTATCCAAGGAGCCGATATTTTTCCCTCATCAGTATCCATCAAAAGTGAAAAAGCTTCGCCCTCATCAGTGACATAATCGATTTTTGCATATTTTGAATTGAAGTAATAAAACAAAAAATCTTTCAATTTTTCATTCGTTTCTATCCAATCACTTTCCTGGTTATTAACACCTTCAATGCAAAAATTACGCATGTCATCTATAGCACGCTTTCTTTTCTCAGATATCTTGTCATAAACAAACTCAGTAAGATATCCGAGACAGCGATATATCTCTCTTTCAGTTTCAGAAGTATTCTCTTTTTTAAGTGTGTAATTATACACCTTCTGCATTTCCTCTTTAGCTCTCTCCTCTGTATAATACCGAGTTAAAAATGTCTGAAGTCCTTTGAAATAACCTCCGGGTCCTCTTACTGCTGCAACTATTCGAAATTCCTTTTTTGTAAAATCTTGAGTGAAATCCACGATTAGCTCAATACTGCACATTCGGTAAATTGCTTTTGATAAATCAGCATAGTTTTCATCATCATAAGGAACATAAATAACTAATGCTGCACCTTCAGCAGCACTAATTACACTACTCAAAAAGCCTTTCTGAAGAACTCGAATACCAGACTCTTTATTACTTTCTAAGTAAACATCTGAAGTGTTCAACAATTGGTTCATGAAGCTTCTTTCAACAAGATCTCCTTTGAAAGAACTTCCAAAGAAAAACATTACGTTTTGATAATCTGGATTCAGATATTGGAAGTGTTTTTTACCAAGGGATAATCCTTGTGACTTTAACTCTTGTAAGAGCTCTTTTTCTGATCGCCAACCCTTTGTCTCTGGTGTGACATTTTTTAACGTGCAACCTGAGAACAAAGCGCATTCTTCACTGCACTCATTAAATGTAAACATTTTGTGATTCTGCTTACAATGTAACTGTACGATGTCATTTTCAGGAGTCGCATATTGAATATATTCTTCTGGGATATTTAGATTATACCTTTCTAGAATACTAACCAAATCGGGTTTCTTAAACCACTTGTTTTTAATCAAACCTAATGGAAAAGTTTTATCTCCATATGCTCGGTCTATTCGCATCAGATGATAATCAGAAAGAAATATCGTGGCCAGTGCCATACGTCGGTCTCTGCCTGCTCTACCCGCTTCCTGGACAAATGCTTCAAGAGATGATGAATAGTTCAAATTCACAGTAAACCTAACATTTGGCTTATCAATCCCCATTCCAAATGCCTTCGTAGCTATCATTAACGGACTCAAATTATCGCGAAATCTCTCCATGTTTACTATCGCGGCTTCATCATCATCCTTACCTGAAAAAGATGCAGCATCTGGGATAAGTTTATCCCTAATAAAAGCAACATTTTCATTTACCGAAAGTGGCGTGCTATCAACGTGTGGGCAGAAAATAATTCCTGCGGCATCATAGTGTTTTCTATCTGTGAAATAATTATCCACCATTTCTACACACAGATCCTGCTCAATCAGCGCGTCTATTGCTTGTCTTTCCTTAAATGACGTTTTTATTAAATCTAAACTTTTCTCCGTTTGCAAATCGTGCAAATATCTTGGCACAACTTTTAAATACCCTTCCAAATGGACAGATTTCTGTTCAAACATCTTCCATTTATCACTTAAATTAATCGGCTTTGGAAGGTCTTTATCCAATAATTTTTTTGGATCGAAAAAAGTGTCTTCAGAGAATTCTACTGGGACCTTTTCTATCTTATATTGGAGTTCAAGTCTATTGGTGTTTTCATACCTTACAATAACATCTGAATCTAAGTCAAATGCCCCATTTCCTGAAAGCTCTCTTTCCACATCCGAAAGCACATCAAAAGAAGCTGTTGCGGTCAACCCAAACAGGGAAATTACTCCCTCTTTTGATCTAACGTAATTATAAAGGTTTCTTCCAAGATGCAAGTAAGAAAAACGAAAGTCATGTCCCCATTCGGATACACAATGAACCTCATCAATTACACCATATGAAAAATACACGTTGTATTCATGCATATTTTTCAAGCGCTCCCTGAATGAATCAATTGCCAATCGTTCTGGAGAAAGAAAAACAAAAATGAGTTCAGATGACTCAAGTCTGTTTTCTCTTTTTTTCTTTTCTACTGGATGCAAAGCTCCATTTATAAAAGTACAACAATCGATGCCACTACTTATCAATCCATCAAATTGATCCTTCATTAGAGATTTCAACGGATCAATAACCATTGTGACACCGGGCTGAATCAAAGCCGCAATTTGATAAGTAAGAGATTTTCCTCCGCCAGTTGGTAACAAGCCAATAACTGGAAGATTTCTCAACGCCCTATCAAGAATAGGTAACTGCCCTGGACGGAATGATTCCTTCCTAAACAATAATTGAAGAAAATACGATAAATGTTCCTTTTGATCTTCTACATCTGTATATACTCCTTGAAAAGATTTAGTAACAAGAGGTTTATATGCAATAAGATCCGAAGTGTAAATAACCCTCTCGGTTCTCTTGCGAACACAACTCCTGATGTTGAAATAACACAAGTTTTCTGCTTTAAAGCGACTGAATGCATCAACCGCACTTTCAATACTTTTAAATATAGACTGCGTTACAACAAAATCGAAGGATCTATGCAATAGCTGAGTACTTACATCGCGATAAACTTTAGCCCCAAGATGCAGTGGTGAATCCGCAAAAACATTATTGGAGATCACATGGAGTTCAATTTCTGGTAATTTCAAATCCCCATATTTTTCAGTCATGGAGGTAAGATTATAAAACAGCTGTCTAAAATCTTCTAGAGCAATTGCCGAAAAAGGCACATCCTCCTCTTCTACAAGTACATTCCACCGTTCCTTATTTAGGTCCAAATGACCAGTTATCAACGCTTCTAATAACACCTTCTGGAATCTTGCAATAGCAAGAGGGGTGTAAACTAGTTGTAAATCTACCTTGTTTTTTTCCTGAATTTCAAGACCATTATTCAGTATATCTTCACCAATTTGAAATATTGATTCCGTATCAACAATTCTCTTTCCTTCATATCTGATTTCACCATAAGAAACTTCGCGTTTAGAAAGTCCGAAAGATTGCGAAAACACCTGTTCAATATAGACCCCTGATTTAGTAGGAAGCCCTCTCACTAGAATATTATGCAAAACAGCCAAAACAGGATGAACATCATCATACACACTTGCACCTAAGTCAAATGGAGCAACTACCTCAAAATGTTTCAGAAGTTCAGGAAAATCTATTTTTTTATCTTTCCTATTATTTCTAATCATATCCAGTTCAGCAGCTGCAAGAAACTGAACAGGCGGATAGTATTCAATTGGAATAAGGTGGCCGCTTTCATTAGGAGTCAATTTATAAACCCTTGATTTATATGTCCAATTATTGCGAGGTCCAAAACTCGGATTTTGATAGCTGTAAACCTGTTTGATTAAACTGTCATCAAAATAACTGAAAAATGCATCTATACGCTGATTCGTTGGATTTAAAGGACCAACACACAAAAGATAATTGTCCGATGACACAGATTCATCCACTAAGCGAGATAAATACTTCAAGTCAATCTGTTCAACATCAAGGATATTTGAAAAAATATGTAAAACAGGATAACCTTCTGAGGATGAAATATCAATCGGCTTGATTTCATCAAAAAAGCGTTGAATTGTAACTACATTTTGGTTGAGTATTTTATACGCTTTAACAAACAACTCGGCTCTATCTAAAGCTGCTTTTGAAGGCTCAATTAAAACTACATTTTTGAGATTGTCAAGTAAGCCTTTATCAGTCAAATAATCGAGGACATTGATTGTTCCCATGGCTTGTCCGCATCCCCAATCAATAATTTCAAATGGACCTTCGAACAATGTCTTAGGTAATTTACTTATACTGTCTTGCAATGTAGCTTTATGTCTTGGTCCAAATGAATTTAGATAAGCACATAATTGTTCATGCGTTTCCAATAACGCAGTTCCTCTCTTCAATTGATAATATAGCTCATCTTGTTGTTGCTTAGGCAGTTTCTTCACTTCTCGAACAGCCAATTGTCTAATCGCTTCAAATGAAGGATTACTCAAGTTTGATATGTTATCAATAAATTCCATCTATTTTATCACACGAAATGTCAAATTAACTCTTTTTGAATCTACTTTCTTTGTCTTAGGGACTTGATGCTGCCAATAGTGCTGCAATTCTCCTTGCATGATGAGCAGGCTGCCATGTTTTAAGACAATTTCTATCTTCTCCTTTGTTTCGATATGTCTCAATTGAAACGCACGCTCTGCACCAAAATTAACTGAAGCAATTACAGGATTGATTCCGAGTTCTTTTTCAGCATCAGTATGCCAAGAAATTGAATCGTTACCGTCTCTATATAAGTTCAGTAAAACACTGTTGAAAACAACATGACTCAAAGGCTCTATATCTTGCTTAATTTCCAATAATTCTTTTGACCAAGGTTTGGGCTGCAAGGTGATGCCAGAAAACGAATAAGGCTTGTCATTGTCCCCATACCAAGCAGTTAGTCTTGGAAATAACACTTGCCTTCCGTACATATTCATGCTTTCTTGATTCCATTCAATGTCATTTACAAATGCTTCCAGAAATCTGTTTGCTTTTTCTCGATTGTAAAAATCAGGAATATAGATATACTCCCCGTTGTCAATACGAATCGGCTTGCCGTTTTCTTGGGGTTCCCCAAATAAGTTAAGTTGTTCCATAATTTTCTAATACCCCCAATCATTATGTGCCACAGGTAAACTATTCAGTTCATCTCGATGTAGTCTCCATTTTGGCATGAATTGGTCCATATGTTTTACAAAATTTTCATTGTGGTGCCGCTCCAGGAGGTGCGCCAGTTCGTGTACAATGATGTACTCAATACAATTCATTGGCTTCTTGGCTAATTCCAGGTTCAACCAGATTCGCTTCTCATCTGTATTACAAGCTCCCCATTTGGTACGCATGTGTTTGATGCCCCAATCGTTGGCTTTCACCCCAATTATCTTTTCCCATTTCTCAATGAGTTCAGGAACAATCTTTTTCAGCTCTTTACGATACCATTCTTTCATGATAGTACCCCTTTCTTCTATAGTGGTCCCACTTTTCACTTTAAGTTGAATGTGTTTGACTCCAATCAAATCGACCTTCGAATAACCATTGTGCTCAACTACCTTTAAAAGGAACCTGTTCCCCAGGAAGTAATGACTTTCGCCTGTCACATATTGCCGCTTTGTTTCTCTAGGTTGCTCTTTGAAGTTCTTGACATGTTTTTTAATCCAGGCCAATTTCGAGATAGCAAATAATCTTACGACTTCAGCGTCCGTTCTTTGAGGCGCAGAAAGTCGTATCCGTCCAGTAGGAGGATATACCGCCAAATGCATGTTCTTGATGTTCTTGCGTATGACATCAATTTCCAAATTGGCAATTGCTATTTTCTCTGCACTAGTACTCACTCTGCGCTTTTATTATCTCCATTAACTCTAATGTCTTGTCTGGGTCATTGATTACCGTATTCACGGCTAACATCAACTTTTTCTCTTTAATTCCACCATCTCGCCATCCATCAAGTTTATTCTCTTGAATTACCTGGTCTAGGCGGAGTGCCAATAGCTCGTTTGATTCTAAGTTGTCATATAAAGCTTGTTTGGCCCTTGAATTGACCGTGATTGGGTAATCAGTGCTTGAAGAAGGAACAGAAACTTGTTTTGCCAGCTCCTTAATTTTCTCAAGATATTCTTGGTAAGCCAACGTTTCTTCTTTCCGCATTCGGATTAACTCATCCAATAGCTTCGACATCTTCTCGTAGTACTTTGGATTGGTTTGCGATTCTTCAATGATTACTTTCCGAACGTTGTTTTCAATTGTTTCTGCAACTGCTTGTTGTGATTTACCTCCATATTCTGCTTGGGGTTCGCTCACATGTAATATTAAGTCTACAAGCGTTTTATTCTCAAAATCCGAAATCTTTTTACTTGATTTGGCATCTAGATACATATCCATCAATTGACGCATTCCTGGTTCGAAACGCTTCAAATCTAAATAATCCCCACTGGCTTGTTTGATAGTATCTCTCAAGTCAGAGAAGTACTTGACCTCGTCCTTTATTTTATTTGCTTGCTCCTCTGTATAGCCAAGTTTGTGCATTTCGTTGGCAACATTGGCATAAGCACGAATAACGGTAACCACTGCTTTGTACAAGGCGACTCTTCGCTCTTCTCGTGCCTCCAAATCTTCTGGTACTTCGGTGTTCCCGCAAAAATATCGAATAAAAGCAGGCTCATTCTTTGGATAAACAGGTTCTATCATCGCCCTCACGGCCTCAAGAGCTGTCTCTAATCGTTCTTTAGATTCTTGGTGTCTATCCTTCAACAATCCTTTAACATCATCCTCGTCATAGCCATCAAAAACCTCCGATGTATAATCCTGGATAGACTTTTCTAAACTCTTGAACAAGTCTTTATAATCGACAATGTAACCATACATTTTCCCTTCATCATCCACACGATTTACTCGACAAATAGCTTGGAACAAACCATGGT
>CAYRMV010000072.1:0-16788 GCA_964425255.1 uncultured Flavobacteriales bacterium | reverse complement strand
GGTTTGCAAGAATTTATCACACCTTCCCGATTTGATAACATGATGTTTGAAAAATATGGTTTGGAAAAAACACGAGACGATTATTATTACGATTTAAAAACAGGTGAATTTAAAATGAACCTGACTCGTGAACAGTTAAAAAAATTAAAGAAAGATTTTCCAACTGTAAGCTTTACACTTGAAGTTGAATCTCCGCAAAGGAAGCTAGACGGAAGTTTCACGAATCTGACGAAATGGGAAAGTGTCTCTCATTTCCCGAAAGATCTTATTCATCCAAATAACATTACCAATTTCGAAAAAATCACTATTCCGAAAAAGGGAACATTGGTGAAATTAACGAAGGAAAACATCGCTTTGTACCGCCGAATCATCACAGCATACGAAGGTCACAAATTGGTGGAAAAAGCAGATGGAATTTACATTGACGGAAAGAAAACTTCCACGTATAAATTTGCCATGAATTACTATTGGTTGATGGGAGATAATCGTTACAATTCAGCAGATTCGCGTGTTTGGGGATTTGTTCCTGAAGATCACATCGTTGGAAAAGCATCCATTGTTTGGTTCTCCAACTCGGGTGTGGAAGGAATCGGAATTCGAACAGAACGAATCTTTAAATTCATTCGTTAATGCCTGTTGTATTTCCAATTGCCTATTTGGGTTCGTTGGATTATTTTCGTGCACTCGTTGATTCAGAAACAATCGTTTTTGAAGTTGATGAACATTACATCAAACAAACGGTTCGCAATCGTACAACTATTTTGACAGCAAACGGTTTGTTGGCTTTGTCCATTCCCGTTGTAAAAGTAAATGGTTCGAAAACAAAAACACGAGACATTCGAATTGACGAGAGTCAGAATTGGCGAAAAACCCATTGGAAAGCAATCGAAAGTGCATACGCGCATTCCCCTTATTTTGAGCATTATGGTACGGAAGTAGAATCCTTTTTAATGGATAACAAACCCGAAAGCTTGATGGAATTCCATGAAAACGGTCTCAAACTCATTCAAAAATGGTTAGATCTTCCCATTTCGTGGTCGTATAGCAAGGATTTTTCACGAAGTAATTCAGAAACTTACCTCGCTGACTGGGAAAAATTCCGCATTGGAATGGAATACAATTACCAACAAGTTTTTCAGGAATCCAAAACAGATTTTCAAGCCCCACTCAGTATTTTGGATGCCATATTCAATCTGGGGCCAATGGCTAGAAAGTTGTTGATTGAATGAAGATTAATGTAAATAAAAATTTACAGGCATTCGAACAGTAATCTTCTTTTTACATGTAGCTGTTATTTTTGGGGTTAACGAAGGGAGAGAATAAATCAAAGCTAATACTTCATTGTCAATCCATTCGTCAATACCTCTTTCAATTTTTGCGTGACTGATAACTCCATCAGGATGAATTACATATTTCACATAAACTCTTCCTTGATTTCCAAGTACCAAACTTTCAGGAGGATATTGGATCAACTCAGATAACCAATGTGAGAAAAAAAGGTCCATTTTTTCTTCGAACAAATCTTCAAAAGAACATTTCGTTGTATCGACTTTAGAAGTAAATTCCGAATTAATACTATTTGCGTTGTCAAGGGAATCGTAATAAAAATCACGGTATTTAGCAATTTGATTTGCTTTTCGATTTGAATAATAGAGTTCAATAGAAATTTCAAACAGTTTTGTCTTTTTTACATCAATTGTTTTATTTCTTATTTTGTATAGTCCCTCTGAATCAACAAATTCTAAATGAATTATTGATTGATCTTTCGGCTTTGAAATTAAAATGGTACCTGATGAAGTTCTTCCCAATAATCTCTTTTCCGATTTAACAATGTTTATAACTTGAATGTCTGACTCAATTGGATTTCCATGTACATCAATAAAGTGAATTCGAATTTTGTTGTCCTGTCCAAAAAGAACAGAAGTGAATAAAATGAAAAAAATGATACCGATTGATTTTGACATTATTCGTTTAATTCGTTAAGTAAAAATACATCTATTAATCACATTTTTAAACTTAACATATTTAAATGGTATTCTGTTTGAGTGAAATGTTCTATTTCTACTTTAAAAATGGATCAAAACCACCAATTTACATTTTATCAAGCGCTTTTTCCAGATCATCCCACAAATCATCGATGTGTTCGAGTCCGATCGACAAACGAACCAAACCAGCTGAAATTCCTACCGCTTGGCGTTCTTCCTCTGTTAGTTTCGCATGCGTAGTAGATGCGGGATGTGTTGCAATACTACGTGTGTCGCCCAGATTAGCTGTTAAGGAAAATAATTTCAATTGATCTAAAAATTTCCTTCCTGCTTCGAGCCCACCTTTCAGTTCGAAGGTCACAATTCCACCTCCAGCAAGCATTTGCTTTTTGGCAATTTCGAAGTGCGGATGAGATGGCAAAAAAGGATATCGAACCCACGAAATTACTGGATGCTGTTCCAATTTTCGGGCAAGAAATAAGGCATTTTCAGCGTGTTTATGAATTCGAAGTGACAACGTTTCAATCGATTTGGAAATGATCCAAGCATTGAAAGCGCTCATCGCTGGACCTGAGTGCCGGGCAAAAGCTTCGATTTTCTGAATAATTTGGTGACTTCCGACAATCAAACCGCCCAAGGTTCGACCCTGTCCGTCCATGTATTTGGTTGTTGAATGTATCGAAAGATCTGCTCCCAATTTGATCGGTTGTTGAAGAATCGGCGTTGCAAAACAATTATCTACCACCAACAAAACATTTTTGTCACGACACATGGAGGCTAATCGTTCCAAGTCAATGATTTCCAATGCAGGATTAGAAGGTGTTTCGATGTATACGAGTTTTGTATTGGCTTGAATAGCATTTTCATAGCCTTCGTAATCAGTTGCGTCCACATACGATGAGTCAATTCCCCATTTTGGAAAAATTTCGGTCAACAAGCGGTGAGTGGAACCAAAAACAGAACGCGACGAAACAACGTGATCCCCTTTTTGAAGCAAAGCAGCAAAAGTCGTAAAAACGGCAGCCATTCCGGAAGCGGTAGCCCAACCACTTTCTGCATGTTCTAATCGAGCCACCTTGTCAATCAACTCTTGTACATTCGGATTCGAATAACGCGAATAGATGTTGTCATCCAACTCATCAGCAAAGGTTGCACGCATGGTTTCCGCATCGTCGAAAACGAAACTACTTGTCAAATACAAGGGAACGGCATGTTCATTTTGTTGTGTGCGTTCAACCTGTGTTCGAATTGCCAGGGTTTCTGGCTTCCAATTTTCACTCATATTTCTTGTTGTGTAACGTAAATGTTGCAGCTACAAAACAAGTTTCATAGCCCTTATTGTTCGATTTCGAACGTTATTTGAATGGATGAATCAAGTGAAGCAGAAACAGAGCAATATTTTTCCAAACTCATATCCATTGCTTTTTCAATCACCTCTTTTGGATCTTCTGGATCAATTTTAATTACCAAATGAATGGAGTCAAACGGCGAAGGAACTCCTTCTACTCGATTTCCTCTTACTTCGATTTCGTATTTTTTTAATGCTATTCGTTTCTTTTTCACGATCAACAAGACATCGATGCTTGCGCACGTAGCCATGGAAGAAAGCAGTAACTCCATCGGTCTCATTCCCAATCCTTCACCGCCAATAGAAGGATTTGCATCTACACGAACTGTCTGACCTTCTCCGTTGACCACTTCCATTCCGAATGCGTCATTGATGCGTTTTATCTGTACTTTCATTTTCAATATTTTTCTGAAATGTACGGATTTTTTAATTTTCTAAAACGGAAAATGAAACTCCTTTAGGGTGATTCGTTGGTTCAACTTCGCGTATGGGTTCAGGCAGAAAGGCAAAAAACAAGTCTTCGCGATCGTTAAATGGAATTTTGACTAACTCGCTTAAATCAACCCAACCAATAATGTAATGATACGCTAAACTTTGGAAAATGTCTTCTTTCTTAATCCAAGGTAAGCTTTCCAAAGACGATTGCTTAGAAGATCCAGCATACACTTTTGCTAAAAATGAACTATCCCATTGGATGTTTTCAGCTTGATGCTCTTTTTTGTATTCGTACCGATAATCGAATTGCAACGCGGAAATATCCGATAAAACTGCGCTTGCCGTTGGAAATGAACCAGCCCCTTTTCCTTGAAACAATTGCCGGTCGGAGAACAGAGCTTGTGCAGTAACCGCATTAAACTCATTGTTCACATTGTAAGCAACGTGATCTTTTTCAATCAAGTGTGGCGCTACAAATCCGACAATTTTAGAACCAATTCGTTCTGCGTGAGCAAACAATTTGATCCGGTATCCTTTTTCGGAAGCAAAACGAACATCCGCAGGTTTGATATGACGAATACCGTAATGGAACACCTCATCGGGTTGCAATGACAAACCAAATGCATGTTTGATTAGCAAAATCAATTTGAATTTGGAATCAAATCCATCGACATCCAAAGTGGGGTCTGATTCTGCAAACCCAAGATCTTGTGCCTCTTTCAGAGCTGTTTGATAATCTTTTCCACGGTTTGTTTGACTTAAAATGTAATTTGTTGTTCCGTTGACAATTCCTTGAATTCCTGAAAGAGAATCATTGTTGTAATATTCTTCCAAATTGCGAATGATTGGAATACTTCCGCCAACAGATGCTTCGTACAAAAGCGAAACATTGTATTTTCGTGCATAATCGATTAAGAAATCGAGGTTTTCGGCAAGCATTTTTTTGTTGGCTGTTACCACGTGTTTTCCATTTGCAATTGCTTTGGTGACAATTTCAAAAGCTGCTTTAGCATCGTCAATCAACTCAACTACTACATTGATTTCATGATCAGACAAAATTTCTTTGATATCGTAGGAAAAATAACTTGCGTCCAAAGAGCGTTTCTTGTCTTTGTTTTTAACGACAATTCGTTTGATTCGTGCATCCATCAAGTGAGACTGATTCAATACTTGATACAATCCACTTCCGACCACTCCGAAGCCAACTAATCCGATTGTTAATTTTTTTCTCATTGTATATTATTAAAAAAATGGAAGATTTGTTTTTATAATTTCTGTTAAAAGCTGTGTTTCAACCAAAAAACCATCATGCCCAAAATCGGAATCGATCTCATGATAAAACGCATTTGGAATGTATTGGACCAAAAAGCGTTGCTCACTCGTTGGGAACAATAAATCACTGCTGATGCCAATCACCGTTGTTTGAGCCGAAATTTGATTCAATGCTTCTTCCGTTGAATTTCGATTTCGTCCAACATGATGTGAATCCATTGCATGAAGTAAATACCAATAATTTTGTGCATGAAAACGATTTGCAAGCTTCTCACCTTGATAAAGTTGATAACTCGAAGCTCGGAATATTTCGGGAAGCTCTGCAGTTTCCTCTTTTTGAGTTAAAAGATATCCTTGATACGAACGGTAAGAAAGCATTGCTATACTTCTTGCAGCAATTAAGCCGTTTCTTCCAGCAGTTTTACTCTTTTTCCATAACGAAGAATCTGCTTCCAACGCCAATCGTTGCGCTTCATTGAAAGCAATTCCAAAAGGAGAATGAAATGCATTCGTTGCAATCAACAGCAATTCCTTCAGATTTTCCTTTAATTCAATAGCCCATTCGAGTGCCTGTTGACCACCAATGGAAGCGCCAATTAAAAGATCGATGTGCGAAATATTTAACTTTTGACGCAACTTTTCCAGCACGATCACCATGTCTTTGATGGTAATTCTTGGAAAATTGGCTGCTCTAAATTCCACTGGAATCTGCTTCGAAGTTGGACTCGTTGTTCCGTAGCAGGAACCCAAAACATTGGCACAAATAACAAATATATCCGAACGATCAAACAACGTCCCTTCACTAAAAAGTCCCGACCACCAATCAGAAACATCACTGTTTGCAGTCAATGCATGACAAACCCAAATCACTTTAGTTTGATTGGGAATATACTCGCCAAACGTATGATAAGTCACATCCACCGGTAAACCAACACCCGATTCGAGTGCTAGTTTACCTAAATGAATGCGCTGCTGTATGAACTTCATATTAAGCTAAAATGGGTTGATTTACTGCTACAAAAGCTTGTTCCAAATCTGATTTCAAATCTTCAAGAAATTCAATTCCAACGGAGAGTCGCAACAAGCCTGGTGTAACGCCTGATGCCACTTGTTCAGCCTCAGAAAGTTGCTCATGAGTTGTTGAAGCTGGATGAATGATGACCGTTTTGGCATCTCCTACATTGGCCAAGTGTGAGATTAATTGTAATTGATCCACAAACGAATTCGCCCCTTGCAAACCGGCTTTCAACTTGAAACTCAAAACACCACCAAAACCATTAGTTAAGTATTTTTTCGCATTCGTGTGATAAATGGAAGACGGCAAACCCGGATAATTCACGTATTCCACTTCTGGTCGAGATTCTAGCCATTTCGCAATTTCCAATGCGTTATCAACGGTTCGCTGAACACGTAAAGACAATGTTTCCAAGCCTTGTAAAAGCAAAAACGAATTAAACGGTGACAAAGCAGGTCCAAAATCGCGTAACCCTTCCACCCGAGCTCGAATGGCAAAGGCAATGTTTCCAAAAGGACTATTTTTCCCAAAAACATCTGCGAAAATTAATCCGTGATATCCTTCCGATGGATCTGAAAAAGCAGGAAATTTACCATTTCCCCAATCGTATTTTCCACCATCAACAATCACTCCTCCAATGCTTGTACCATGTCCGCCAATCCACTTCGTTGCTGATGCAACAACAATGTCTGCACCGTGAGCAAGTGGTTTGAATAAATATCCTGCAGCACCAAATGTATTGTCCACAACAAGAGGAATGTCATAGACTTTTGCAATGCGTGAAATTGCCTCAAAATCAGCAACACTAAATGCAGGATTTCCGATGGATTCTAGATAAATTGCCTTTGTTTTAGCATCTATTCGTTCCTCGATTGAAATAGGGTCAATTCCTTCGGCAAAGCGCACTTCGATTCCCAAACGTTTGAAGCCAACTTTGAATTGATTGTAGGTTCCGCCATACAAATGTGAGCTTGTCACAAAGTTATCTCCCGCTTGGAGTATGTTGTTTAATGCAATAAATTGAGCTGCTTGTCCTGAGGCAACTGCAACAGCTGCTATCCCTCCCTCCAAAGCGGCAATGCGTTTTTCAAAAACATCCGTTGTAGGATTCATCAAACGGGTGTAAATATTTCCAAATTGTTTTAATCCGAACAAGTTAGCTGCATGTTCTGAATTTTCAAAAACATACGAAGAAGTTTGGTAAATGGGAACTGCACGAGAACCAGTTGCTGGATCTACTTCTTGTCCTGCATGCAATTGCAGGGTATCAAAATGATATGATTTTGTTGACATTTTTCTTAAATTTTAAATTAATTTGATTGATTTATGCGCAAACAGCATACGAGATTTCATCGGGCCCAAGATTCGTCTCGTCCGCTGATGAAAGCCAAAAAATAGAGAAATTTAGACTCAAATCAGCACGTGCAACAACAGCACATGCAGCAAGTCAATGAAAAATTGATTGATTCAAATTGAATCTGATTGATGGAGATTTTCGCTTGTAAGAATTTTGTTTTCATACTTTTATCATTTATATTCATCGACTTTGTGTCGAAATCTGGAATTGGCACCGGTTTTCCAATACTGAATTTTCGTCAGCACTTAAAGTTGGTTGCCAGAGGGTCATCGAGCCAGTCTCTCGCCTCTTCTGTATAAATCAAGTACGCACCTTGCGATTTGATGCTGCAAAGGTATGGTTACAAAATCGTTTTTCCCAAATTTATTTTCAACTTTTTTATACGAAAAATAAATTCGCACTGAAAAACAAAGTTCTATCAATTTGATTGACAAAGATTTAATTTAAAATAAAAAAAATGAAATTCGATTAAAATAAATCACCTCGTGAAAACCCACTCGTTTTCAGTAGACAAATTAGCATCCCACTGATAACCATCCACTTGGTATAATTTCAATTGTTCTGGGTCTGTTAATCCATTTTGGATAATGTACCGCGCCATAGCACCTCGAGCATGTTTGGCGTACATCATAACAATTTTGTATTCGTTTCCTTTGAGCTCTTTGAAAACTGGTGTTATCACTTTTGCTTTTAGCTTTTTTTTGTCCACTGCTTTAAAATACTCTGTTGATGCAAGATTAATGACAACTGGATCGCTTTCATTTTTCAGTTCATCATTCAATTTTTGGGTAATTTTTGAACTCCAAAATGAGTACAAATTTGGTGTTTTTGGGGTAATTTGCCATTTGGTTCCCATTTCCAAACGATAGGGATACATGAGGTCAAGCGGCTTCAACAGACCATATAAACCAGACAAAACAAGTAATTGATTTTGCGCCTGTTCCATTTCACTCATCGATAAAGTTTCGGCTTCAAGTCCTCGATAAACTTCACCCGTAAATGCAAAAATAGACGGAATTGCAGTCTCCGATTCTTCCACAGGAAGTTGCCAATGTTGGTATCTTTCGTGATTTAACTCTGCCAATTCATCGGAAATGTGCATCATTTTACCCAATTTTTTGGCGGTTACTTTTTTCAGTTTCGATGCTAAATAATCTGCTTCGTTGATGAAACAAGCTATAGTTGTGAAAGGTTTCTCAAAATTTCGGGTAAAATCCAATGATTTTGCTGGAGAAATAACAATTTTCATATAATTAAATTTATTCAGATCGATAACTTTTTACTTGAATGATAAACGATTTTCGAGTGCTTTTGGTTTTTTATTTTTCGGAATGATAGATTCGAATTTCTGTTGCACCTTTTCCATACTCCAAAAAGTTAGCATCGTAAAATTCTACATGATCCTTTTTAGCCAAAAACATGCGGATTTCATTTTTCAAAACTCCTTCTCCCACTCCATGAATAACAACAATTTTGGGTATTCCCCGTTCAACTGCTCGTTTAAAGAAAGAACGAAATTCAGTCATTTGTCGCAACATAATTTCTGCATTCGACATACCTACATGAGAATCGAGCAAATTTTCAATATGCAAATCAATTTCCCACGTTTCCGTCGTTCTTCTATTTCCCTCTAGTTTTTCACTTTTGACAGTCAATTGAGCTGAACTCAAGGTTTCGTCTTCCATTACGATTTGCTCACCGTCTGGAATTTGGTAATCATTGCTGTGAATCTTTACCAATTCTGTCGGAAGAAAAGGTCGTTCAAAACCCGTTTCATCTTCCACAAAAATACGTTGATTGGCTCCAAAACGACGAACTATTCCTCCGCCTTTCTCGTATAAAAACCCGACTTTTTCACCAATGGTAAATTGCATTTTTTTCTTTTATGACAAAAATACACAACAATCCGTGTGAACGAAAGTTCAATCCAATAATAATCGTATAAATCGAAAATTTTACACAGATTTTTGACTTTGAAAAAAGTGATTATTGTGCTTCGAAAGTGTAAATGATTGTTCCAAACTGACGATCAGGTGCATTGGAAGATGGATTGAATCGAGACATCAAAGCATATTTCTTTGCTTGTTCGAGAATACAAGGGTTGTTTGTATTACTCAATTCGGGTGCTAGTATTGCATCAATCACTCTTCCTCCTTTATCAACCGTAATTCGAACGGTTGCAGTGCCCGAAGCTCCTTGGCCACACGTATAACCTGGGTTTCGAATGTACCACTTATTATTTTCAAATGCCGTTCGATTGGATAAACTGAATTTCACCATGGTATTTCCACTAAATTGCGTATCTCCCCCTTTTTGATTCGAAGTAGATTGCTTGCCCGCGTTGTTTTTTTTCTGATCTAGTTTTTTCTTCGCTTGATCAGTTGCTTCTTTAATTTCGGCTCGTTTTTGATCACCGCCCGCTTCCTGACGGTATTGTTCTTCCAATTTTTTTATCGCCTCTTCGGGATTACGAGCAAACTCTTCACTTTCGTAATATTCTTTGGTTGATTTTTTCCGTTGATCATTGCCGTCAGTCACTAAATTTTTCACTTCACCCGACTGACTTGGTATTTCAATATTTTCGGGTTTTAATTCAATTTGCTCGGGTTGATCTTCAATTATTTCTGCTTTTTCATCAAACCAACCTTCGATTACAAAAGTTTGTTTGTAAGAAACCAAATTCGTGTACACAAAAATTCCCAAATAGGTCAACAAGGCTGCGATGATCCCATATTTGTATTTGTCTAAAGCACGAAAAAATTTATTCATCAACTTTTGGAATTATAAGTGTTTCAGAGGGCAAATGAAAATAATGTACAGCTTCCTCGTTGGTTAAAAGTAAGAAATCTTGTTGAAAAGGACGAATTTGATCATAGTTAACGGGTGTTAATTGTTGTCCTTTCGTGGAAAAGATACCATATTTAGTTCCATTAAATACTTGAAAATTCTTGCTATCAATGCGTTTGATGTCTTCGTATTGTGGAACAATTACAAAGTTCGACTGATTATCGATTACACCTTTTTTTCCTAAAGAAGTGACCACAGCCAAGCCTAGTTCGAAACTTTCAGCAAAATCGTACACTGGTTGAATGACAATTTTGTTTTTCTGGCTGATAAAGCCCCACGTTTTTCCTTTTTGGAAAGCCATCCAAGTGGCAACTTGCCCTAATTCTTGAAGACTTGGTTCAAGAATCCATTTCCCTTTTTTATCGATTAATCCAAATTTCCCTTTCGATTTCACCTTGGCAACATCGCCAACAAATTTTCCTGAAACCATCAAATTGGGCATCGTTTCGAATTGACAAGGGATAATGAGTTTTCCAACTGAATCCAAATAACCCACTTTTCCGGCTTTCACACATAGTGCACGGTTTTGAATTACTTCACCAATTTGTTGGTATTCAGGTTGTAAAATGATTTCGCCTTTTAAACTCATGATACCAAAAGCACTTTCTTGTTCAAAAATCAGCAAAGAATCATTGAAAAAACGAATACTTTCATACAAGGGAGGAATTACAAAATCACCTTGTTGAGAGATAAAAGCTTGATTTCCATTTTTAACCACTTTGGCAATTCCTTTCGAAAAAGAAAAAGCCTCTTCGTAAACCGGCGCAATTATTTCCTTTCCAAATCGATCGTAAAACCCGTATAAATCCTGTTCGGCAGCATATACTAAACCTTCGGAAAATTGCCCAATATCTTGGTATTTAATTTCAAAAACAAGTTTTCCAAGTCGATCAATGATTCCTACTTTTCCATTTTGTTCCACTTGTGCACGACCATTTTCAAAATCGGTTCCAGAATCAAATTGAAAAGGAATTACTACTTTATTTCGTTTGTCAATATACCCAATTTTCCCATTTTTAGAAGCCATTGCTAAGCCTTCGCTGTAATAGCTTAACACATCGTAAAGAGCATCAATCACGACATCCCCTTTTTTGTCCATCATTCCAAATAAATTTCCTTTTCGGAATGGGAGAAAAATCTGAGATGATAAGCGAATGTCTTCTTCTACCTCTTGTTTGAATGGATAGTCCGGATAGGTTTCTAAAAATAGTTTTGCTCGGTTATCCGAATAATCGAACATATAACGTTGATATAAATTTCTCCAAGCTTTTGTAATGTTTTTATTTCGAGGATATGTACGAATAAAATAGGTATATGCTTCAACCGAATTTTCGGCAGTTATCATTTCATACAAGCGATCTTCAGCTTCTCCGACGTACACATTAGAATAATTTTGACGGATGAAAGAAGATAAAACTTGTTCATTATCAGCGGGAACTTCTTCTCTGTATTGAAGTAAATAAAATTGTTTTTGAGCCGTTTCTTTCAAATGTGTATTTGGATAACGATTCAAAAAAGCTTGAATAGAGTCGGATTTTTGCGCTTCAAAAGCAGTTAAATAAGCCAGAGAATCACGTAAACGAACTGCTTGATTTTTTTCCAAAGCCCAAGAATGTTGATCCAAAAACAGATCATATCCAGCGACAGAATTTTGATTTACAGCTTTTCGAAAAAACGCGGAACTTATTTGTCGTCTTAATTCTAAGATGGAAAAGTAAGTAAATTGATATTTGAGTTCGTATTTTTTCTGGGTTTTGATTTTAATTGCCGTAAAATTGGATTCAGCTATTTGAATGTATTTATACGCAGAATCAATTTGATGAAAAGGATTGTCTTGTCGGTAATAGATTACGGCTAAGCCATAAGCAGCTGGCGAAGGATCTTTTTTCAATCTTTTTTCGAACATATTTTTTGCTTCAAAATAATTGAAGACATTCAAGGCTAAAAATCCTCGGTCGATTTTATTAGCACGAAGAGAGGAAAAACTACTTCCTAGAATGAAAAGAAGAAATACAATTTGCTTCATAAACTAAAGTTACACTTTCTAAATGGAAAAGCCAAGTTTGTGCCAAAAATCTCCTGTTAAGAAAACAAAAAAAGCCCTCAAAAAGAGAGCTTAAGTATATTGAATCTAAAAAGATTACTTCTTGTGACGTGCGTAACGAGAGTTGAATTTATCAATACGTCCAGCAGTATCCACAAACTTAACAACCCCTGTAAAGAATGGGTGAGAAGTGTGAGAAATATCTAACTTCACTAGTGGGTATTCGTTTCCGTCTTCCCAAGCGATTGTTTCGCTAGAAGCTGCAGATGAGTTGCAAAGAAATGCGTATTCGTTTGTCATATCTTTGAACACTACTAATCTGTAATCTTCTGGATGTATATCTTTTTTCATCGTATTATTTTTTAATATTCTTTTCGAAATCGGAGTGCAAATTTAGTCAAAGAATTTGAATTTACAAGCGTTTTCTTATTTTTATTTAAAATTATTTGTTTCAAAATGAAAATATTATTCTTCCCCCTTTTTGATGGGTGATTGTATTTCAGTCCCGATATGAAAAATAGCATCTCCTTTATTGACCACAGGTGCTTCGTTTACACAAAACACATATCCATCTAAAGAAGCTTTAATTTTTCGTTCAATCTTGCCAAAAGGATCTGTAATCACTCCCAAAACATCTCCTTTTTCAACCAATACGCCATTTTCAATCAACACCACCAGAACACCTGAATTCATTGCTCGAATCCAACGAGAATCTTTGATAAATATCGGTTCTCTTTCTGATTTATCCGCTTTGAATGAACGCATTTGCAAATGTTCCAACATGCGCTTCACCCCTTCCATTCCTTCGAAAACGATGATTTCATCAATCGAATTCGTTTTTCCACCTTCGAACAACAGGATTTTTTTTCCTCGTTTATTCATCGCTTCGCGAACCGATTTGGCAATGTAAGAAGAATGAATAATAAACGGAGGATTGAAGATTTTGGCTAACTTCAAGCTTTCTTGATCTGAGAACACACAACGGATTTGCGAGAAATTACTTCGCTGTGCAGAACCCGTATGAAAATCAATCACCAAATCAACTACAGGAGCAATTTCCTTCATGAAATGATACGCAAATTGACTTGCCAAAGATCCCGAATTAGACCCTGGAAAACTTCGATTTAGATCGCGACCATCTGGAAGCTCTCTTCGGACATTTAAAAAACCAAAGATGTTGAAAACAGGAATGCAAATAACCGTTCCTTTGTTGGGTTTGTTCCATCCCTTTCGGATGATTCTTCGAATGATTTCCATTCCATTTATCTCATCACCATGTAATCCAGCCATCAGCAAAAGTGTTGGTCCATCTTCTTTCGCTCGATGAACGATTACAGGAACTTGAATCGGAGTATGCGTGTGCAATCTTGCAACATCCATATTCAGTTCTACCCCTTTACCAGGCAAAATTTCAGTACCTAAAATGACTAACTTCTTGTGGCTTTGCTTTTTCATTTTCGCACATTTTCTTCGATGTACTGGATGATTCTTCCTGCAATGTCTTTTTGCGTTGTTTTTTCAATTCCTTCTAGTCCAGGAGAAGAATTTACTTCTAAAACCAAAGGTCCGCGTTCCGATTGTAGCATATCAACACCCGCAACGCCAAGTCCAACAGCTTTGGCAGCACGAATGGCTACATCTCTTTCTTCCTCGGTTAATTCTATGATACGAGAAGAACCACCTCGATGTAAATTAGAACGGAATTCCCCTTCTTTACCTTGTCTTTTCATCGCCCCAACAACTTCGCCGTCCACTACAAAAGCACGAATATCAGCACCTTTCGCTTCTTTGATAAATTCCTGAACGATGACACGCGCTTTTAAGCCATTGAATGCTTCCAAAACGGATTGAGCTGCATTTTGATTTTCCGCCAAAACAACCCCTAGTCCTTGTGTGCCTTCCAGTAATTTTAATACAACTGGCGCTCCTCCTGCCGACTCAACCACGTGCTCTACATTGCGCGAATAATTCGTAAATACCGTTTTTGGCAAGCCAATTCCTTCTTTAGAAAGAACTTGTAAACAACGAAGTTTGTCGCGAGAATGCACAATTCCACGAGAACCAACCACGGAAAAGACATTCATCATTTCAAACTGACGAACCACAGCTGTACCAAAAAAAGTGACCGAAGCCCCAATTCGAGGGATGACCGCATCAAAATCTTCTAAATAGTGATCCATGTAAAACAAAGAGGGTCCTTTTTGTTCAATCTCGATGTTGCATCGTAAATGATCGATAACATGAGCTTCATGTCCACGAGCGATTGCTGCTTCTACCAAACGACGTGTAGAATACAAATTAGGATTGCGGGATAAAATGCCGATTTTCATGTGAGTGGCGTTATTGTTTTTTTAATTTCGATTTCATCCATTTGTATGACAAGTTGGATTTACTTGTATCAATTAAAAAATGATTGTTTAGCAGTTTTCTACCCAAAAGAACTGGATTTCGAAGCCCATTTCTGCGCGTTAGCGAAAATTCTGTTTGAAAAACCACATCAAATAAAACCACTTGCAACGAAACAAAAAAACGTTCTTGTTGATCACCTGTTGAAGATTTTACTTTTTTCTGCTTGTAAGTATCAAAATAATGTTTTTTACCTGTAAATTTTGGGTGAGCCTGATCCAAAAAGGTTACTTCTAATTTTTTCACCCCGTCGATTTCAACTTCTTCAATGTATTCACAATGAATCGAACAGGAATACGCACCGCTATCGATTTTTACATCCAATGCATGCAAACCCAACGCTGGAAAATCCGCTTTATCTTTTCTACCGATTACAAGCAATTGCTTCATTTTTTTAAATTCGATTAAGCGAAATTAACAGAAATTCATACGATAAATCAAACTCGAATAAATTTATTTTTATTCAAGCATAGCTTCGAGCAAATCCCTGCACATTTCATCTCGATCTGCCGCTTCTGACATCAGCTTCATACCTTCTTCCTCTTCGCCTAAGCTGAACCGAATTAGTCCCAAATGGAAGCGGTGTAACATACTTGTTGGAAGCGTTTGTGTTAACTTTTCAAAAATGGGTTTTGCCTCCGTATATTTTTCTTGTTGAATGAGAATGATTCCTAAAATTTCTTGATTAGAAAAGGTATTTTTCACCTCAATTGCTTGTTGGATAAAGTGAGTTGCTTTTGCGTAATCGGTTAGTTTCTCATCAAAATCGCCCCGGTAAATCAACGCTAAATTAGCACTTGCTTCCATCCTATTTTCATTCAAACGATTTGCTTCTTCAAAGGATTTTTTCGCCAAAAGAATCTTATTTTCAAGCAAATATATCTCACCTTGATTCAAGAAGAAATCATAGGAGTTTTCTTTTGCCAATTCTTTTGCTTTTTGGGAATAAAACAATGCCGAATCAAGTTCATTGGAAAATAAAAAACAACTGGAAATATTGCGGTAAACCCGTGAAGAAAGTTCATCGCTCATACTTTCTTTGTTTGCTTTTTGAAAGTAAGTTAAGGCTACAGAATAGTTTTGCTCTTCCAAAGCTAGTTCACCTTGTTTATTTAGCTGAATTGCTGCTTCGCTATCCGATTTTCCACACGAAAAAAGGAAGAACAGACACCAAGCAAGCATCCATTTAGTCTTCAAAAATGGCATCGCGTTTAAGATCTGAATTTTGTAAATCAACAACAAAAGAACCAAATTCATAGCCAAAGAAATCAGCGAAATTTGCTTGATTTATTTCAGGCCAAACAGACTCATCTTCGGTGATTTGAATCAACTCATGAATGAAAATGGCTTTGTAATTTTGTTCTAATAATGGTTCTTCTTCCAAGAAATCCTCTTCGATCAAGTAGCAATTTTTCTCTGCAAATGCAGGATCAATTTGAAAAAGTTCATCTTCAATGTATTGATTTGCCCATGCAGCAAATGCTGGTTTTGGTTGAATCAAAAGAAACCCTCGATTAACTAAATGTATATTCTTCATGTTTCAAAACTACGAAGTTGAATTGAATTATTCACATTTCTTTTTCATTCTACGTTGATTGTGAAGATTTGTACCTACTCATCAGAAAGAACTTTGCATGAAAATCAAGTTACCCAAAAAATAGTCTCAAAAAAAAAGAGGTTGTCCATTTTAGACAGCCTCTTTTCAACGAATACGAACATCTCATTTGAAATAAATGAAATCAATCGGAACTCAAATTCAATGGCTTAATTTTTAACCAGTTTCCGCGTTGACGATTGTCCTTTTGTGTTTGATAATTCAATCAGGTAAATTCCTTTAGTTAATTGCGGAAGTTGAATTTCATTTCTAGCATCAAAAATAGTTTCTTGAAAAACCTGTTTTCCTTGCAAATCAAAAATCCGCACAGAAGTGGCATCAATCGAAGATAACTCAATGGTCAAACTATTATCAAACGGGTTTGGATAAACTAGAAATGACGTCTCATCACCATTTTCTAAACCTGTAACAGCTTGTTGTTGAATATTACTAAAAGATTGCTGACAAGGAGTAGTATTGGCGTT
>CAYRMV010000071.1:0-16848 GCA_964425255.1 uncultured Flavobacteriales bacterium | reverse complement strand
CAAAAACGTATCAATGAGGTGTTTACATCAAACATCTCGGCTACTTCACCAATGGTGTAGTACAACTTGCTTAGTTCATTTTCAGCTACTTTGTTCAAAATCCGATTTGTTTTTTTTGTGAAAATAGTGATATTTTTGCAACCGCAATGCGGAAGTCGTTTCTTACATATCTCTTTTTTGTGTTTGTTGTTGTTTCAAACAGCTTGAATTCCAACGCACAGGGAACAGTTTCGGATTCCGTCTCAAAAGTTGCTCCACTTACCACCGATTCTCTTCAACGAGACACTTTAGTAAAAAACAGCCAACAAGTAGACCAAATCATTGGTTATGCGAAAAAATTTCTAGGTACTCCGTATCGCTATGCGGGTTCCACACCCTCTGGTTTTGATTGTTCAGGTTTCATTTATTACGTCATGGGAAATTTTGGTTTCCAGTTGACACGATCCAGTTATGGTTTAGCTGAATTTGGTCGAACAGTAAAATTAGCTGATATTCGTCCAGGAGACTTGATGTTTTTTAAAGGAAGCAACGCCAACAGTACACGAATTGGACACGTGGCTTTAGTCGTCGAAGTGACACCCGATGCGATCAAGTTTATCCATTCTTCTACATCCAGAGGTGTTGTGATCGATAATTTTAAAACAAGTAAATATTACATACCAAGATATGTAACAACCAAACGATTGGACTACGGAGTAGAGGAATAATCACCTTTCAAAACGATTTAGCCCCAACAATTTTTTTTTCATCTACTATCTCCTTATTATTTTTCTGTAAAATTGTGTAAAACTGAAACAAAAATACATTCTTTCCCTAACTAGAATGTGTATCTTTGTTGCACTAAAATAGAAGACATTGGCACAAAAAATAAAATTTGGTACTGATGGCTGGAGAGCCATTATCGCAGAAGAATTTACCGTTGAAAATGTAGCACGTGTATCTTTCGCTACGGCTACTTGGATGAAACAAAATTTTGAAAATCCATCTGTTGTTGTTGGGCACGATTGCCGTTTTGCTGGCGCTTTGTTTGTTGAAACAGCAGTAAAAGTGTTTCTTTCTGAAGGAATTACCGTTAAAATGGCGAAAGGATTTGTTTCAACTCCCATGATATCTCTTGCCGCAAAAGAATACGGTTGTAGCTTGGGGGTAATCATTACTGCTTCTCACAATCCGCCTTCGTACAATGGATACAAACTGAAGGCATATTATGGTGGACCGCTTACGCCAGATAAAGTGCAAGAAATTGAAGACATCATTCCTGAAATCAATCCGGTTTCTTTGACTGCGATTTCGTTGGAAGAAGCTGAAAAAACAGGGAAATTAGAAGTAAAAGACATCGAAACATTGTACGTTAATCACGTGGAGAAAAGTTTTGATTTAGATGCGATTCGCAATTCGGGTCTAAACTTGGTATATGATGCGATGTATGGTGCGGGTCAAAATGTATTGAAACGCATTTTACCGAAAACACATTTTATTCACTGTGAACACAATCCTTCGTTCTATGGTCAAGCACCTGAACCGATTGCTAAAAATTTGCAGGAATTAGAAAATTACATCAAAGCTCAAGGAAATGTAGATTGCGCTCTTGCAACAGACGGGGATGCTGATCGAATTGGTTTGTACAATGGAAAAGGTGAATTTGTTGATTCACATCACATTATTTTGTTGTTGATTCACTATTTGGTGAAATACAAAGAGATGACTGGAAAAGTGGTTACTGCTTTCAGTGCTACTCCTCGTGTGGGTAAATTGGCTGAACATTATGGTTTGGAAAGTGAAATCGTGAAAATTGGTTTCAAATACATCGCTGGAATCATGGTCGAAGAAGACGTGTTGCTGGGTGGTGAAGAATCAGGTGGAATTGCCGTAAAAGGTCATATTCCGGAACGCGATGGTATTTGGATGGGATTAATCATCTGGGAATTTATGGCAAAATCAGGCAAAACATTGGATGAATTGATTCAAGAAGTGTACGAGATTGTCGGTAAATTCCAATTTGAACGCAATGATTTACACATTACAGAGGAATTGAAAAACAAAATTGTAGTGAATTGTCAAAACAATGCGTATGCGAGTTTTGGGAAATACCAAGTAAAAGAGGTGGGTACAATTGATGGTTGGAAGTTTTTCTTCGATGACGATCGTTGGTTGATGATTCGCGCATCTGGTACTGAGCCTGTTTTGCGAACGTATGCAGAAGCTCCAACGCTAGAGGAAGTGCGTGAAATTTTGAAAGCTTGTGAAGAAACTATTTGTTAAATTATGATTCAACGAATTCAAACAGTTTACTATGCTTTGGCAATGATTTGTGTTGCCATCGCTTCTTTTGGAACAACGATTTATCAGTTTCAAGCGAAAGAAATCCGATATGAACTTTCTGCTTTTGGAATGAAGGAATATGCTTCCTTGGATACGCTTTCTGCATTCAAGTCGACACCTTATTATTTTGTTGGACTTGTTTTGTTGATTTTGATTTTTGTAACACTGATGTCTTTCAAAAACTTGAAAAGACAATTGATGATTGGTCGTTTGATCATTCCCATTTATTTTATTTTGGTGACTGTTGCCATTTTTGGTTCCATGTTGGGAACATATTTGACAAAAGAAGAGGAAGTGGTAAGTACTTTAGGTGCAGGATTTTTCTTTTTTGTTGCAGGATTACCTCTGGTTTTTCTCGGAAATGTTGGTGTTAAACGCGATAAAAATCTCTTGGATTCGGTAGATCGAATTCGTTAACGAATCTTATAGAATGAATTATTTATCGGTTGAAAACCTCACCAAATCGTTTGGTGATCGAACCTTATTTGCTGATTTGACTTTTGGTGTGGATCAAGGTCAAAAAGTAGCAATTGTTGCCAAAAATGGGAGCGGAAAAACGACTTTGCTTCGTTGTTTAATGGATCTCGAACCCTATGATTCTGGGAGAATTGTCTATCGCAATGATATTCGAATTGCTTTCATGGAGCAAACGGAAAATTTGGATGAAAATCAAACCATTTTAGAAGCTGTTTTTTCTCATGATTTACCCGAAATTCAAGCGGTAAAAAAATACAATCAAGCGCTTAAAAATGGCGATGATGAAATGATTCAAGCTTCTTTCTCCGAATTGACAGAATTGAATGCTTGGGACATCGAAGTACGCGTCAATCAAATACTTTCCGTTTTAAAGCTCAACCAAACGGATTTAAAGATTGGAAGTCTTTCTGGTGGTCAGAAAAAACGCGTTGCTTTGTGTAAAGTTTTGGTGGCAGAAGCTGATTTCCTTCTTTTGGATGAGCCAACCAACCACCTAGATTTAGATATGATTGAGTGGTTGGAAGAATATCTTTCCAAATCGAAATCAACGATTTTAATGGTGACGCACGACCGATATTTTTTGGAAGTTGTATGCGATACCATTTTGGAAATTGCTGACGAAACCATCTACAAATACAAAGGAAATTTCTCATATTACCTCGAAAAGAAAGCAGAACGACAAGAGCAGCTTCAGTCTACGATTGAAAAAGCGAAAAATACGTTCAAAAAAGAATTGGAATGGATTCGTCGTCAACCGAAAGCGCGTGGAACAAAACAAAAAGCCCGCATTGAAAATTTTCAAGACGTCAAAAAAGTGGCTTCTCAACGAATAGAGGAAGATGAACTTGATATTCCAATCAAAATGGAGCGTTTGGGAACCAAAATCGTTGAATTACACAAAGTAAGTAAAGCATTTGGTGAAAAGACGATTTTAAAAGACTTTTCATATAATTTTCAACGCAAAGAACGCCTTGGAATTGTTGGGAATAATGGAACTGGAAAATCCACTTTCTTGAACATAATTCAAGAACGCGAGCAAGTGGACGGTGGAAAAGTAGTGATTGGCGATACGGTTGTTTTTGGTTATTACAACCAAGAGTTAATCCAAGTGGATGACAACAAAAAAGTAATCGAAGTAATTCGAGATATTGCTGAATTTATTCCATTGGAAAAAGGACGCCAATTGACAGCTGCTCATTTTTTGGAGAAATTTTTGTTCCCGCGTGACATGCACTACAATTACGTGTATAAGTTGAGTGGGGGAGAGAAACGACGCTTAAAACTGATGACCGTTTTGATGGCAAATCCGAATTTTTTGATCTTGGATGAGCCAACCAATGACTTGGATATCTTCGTGATGAGTGTATTGGAAGATTATCTGCGTTCGTATGAAGGTTGTTTGATTGTGGTTTCACACGACCGCTATTTTATGGATAAGATGGTCGATCATCTCTTTGTTTTTGAAGGCGAAGGTGCAATTAAAGACATTGTTGGAAATTACACCGAATTCCGCAAAAAGAAAATCGAAGACAAACGAGAAGAGAAAGCGCAAGAAAAAGTACAAGAAATCAAAAAAGAAGAAGTCAAACAAACAGTTGCTACTCCAGTAAAAGACAAGAAAAAATTGTCGTTCAAAGAAAAACAAGAGTTTGACCAACTCGAAGTAGAATTGGAAAAATTGGAGGAAGAAAAAACCAAATGGACAAGTGTTTTGTCGGATGGATCTTCATCGAATCAAGATATCATGGAAGCAGGTCAAAAACTAGCGAAAGTAGTTGCTGAAATTGAAGCAAAAACAGATCGTTGGATGGAATTGGCTGAATTTGTCTAAATTTCAGTGGGATTTTGATTCGTAAAATCCCGCTTTAAACCTTTGTGCTATGTGTGCTATTACTGGAATTATTGATTTTACGAAAACGAGCTCCCAAGAGAACTTGATTGCCATGCGCGATACGATGATTCACCGAGGTCCTGATGGAGCAGGAGTTCATTTTGAACAAAACGAGCAATTTTCTTGGGGGTTTGCTCACCGTCGTTTATCGATTATTGATTTAACAGAAAATGCCGCACAGCCCATGGCTTGGAACGAAGATTGGATTTGTTTCAATGGGGAAATCTACAATTTTGAGGAAATCAAAAAAGAGTTGATTGATCTTGGACATTCTTTTCAGAGTGAATCCGATACTGAAATGATTTTACACGCATTCCGTCAGTGGGGTGTGGAAGCTGTTCATCGTTTTGTCGGTATGTTTGCCATTGCATGGTTTGATCGTAAAAACGAACAATTTTGGTTTCTTCGAGATCGGGCAGGGGTGAAACCGATGTTTTATTATTGGAACCAAGGAGTGTTTTTATTTAGTTCTGAATTGAAAGCGTTTCACCAACATCCCAAATTCGAGAAAAAAATCAATCGCGACGCCGTGGCTGCATTTTTGCAATATGGCTACGTTCCTTCACCGCATTGTATTTTTGAACACACACATAAATTGTTGCCCGGACATTGGATAAAAATTGATTTAAAACGTCCAAACGAAATCAAAACGGAACAATATTGGTCGGTTTATACTTCTTATAACGAGCCAAAATGGTCGTATTCGATGGATGAAACCATTCAAGAAACGGAAAAGATATTACAAAAAGCTTTTGAATACCGCATGGTTGCTGATGTGCCAGTTGGTGTGTTTTTGAGTGGCGGGTATGATAGTGCTTGCGTCACTTCGCTTTTGCAAAAAGATCGGACTCAGGCCTTGAAAACCTATACCATTGGTGTGCCCGATATCGGACTCAATGAAGCACCGTATGCCAAAGATGTGGCAAAACACCTCGGAACAGACCATACGGAGTTTACATGTACACAGCGAGAAGCGTTGGAGTTAATCCCTGATTTACCGTTTTTTTACGACGAACCTTTTGCCGATTCTAGCGCTATTCCAACTACTCTCGTCAGTAAAATGGCGCGAAAGGAAGTGACAGTTGCTTTGAGTGCAGATGCGGGAGACGAGGTGTTTGCAGGTTACAATCGTTATGATTACATTCAGCGGTATGGTGCAAAATTACAAGGTCTTCCTGCTTTTGCTCGAAAAATGGCAGTAGGAATGATGAACCGAATTGATGCCGATTCGATTCCTGTTTTGCGCAACAAATACAATTTTCACAATCGTTACGAAAAAATGAAGATGATTTTAGCAAATCCTTCATCGCAAAATATTTTACTGAGTTTGAGTCAACAATATACAGATGATCAAATTAAGGAAATGGTTTGTTTTCAGGTAAATAAGTTAGAAACAGCATTCGATAAAAACGTACTTGAACCTGCTCGTTTTTCTTCTTTGGCATTTTCGATGGCAATGGATTATGAAACCTATTTGTTGGATGATATTCTCCAAAAAGTAGATCGGGCAACGATGTCTGTCAGTTTAGAAGGCCGTGAACCTTTTTTGGATCAACATGTGATAGAATTTGCAGCCCGAATTCCCGATGAATTCAAATACCACCAAGGAAGTAAAAAGCACATTGTTAAAGAAATTGTACACAAATACATCCCACAATCAATGATGGATCGCCCTAAAATGGGGTTTGCCATTCCAATAGGAGATTGGATGCTAACTGATTTAAAGGACTTGGTGGAGATATACACTTCCGATGAGCAAATACGCGCTTCGGGTGTATTTCAGGTAGAAGCGGTACGCCGTTTAAAAAGTCAATTTTTTGCTGGAAAAAAAGAATTGGATTTTAAAATGTGGTATGTACTCATGTTCCAAATGTGGTTTGAAAAATGGGGGAAATAAATTTATTGGAACGCCATTTTCCTAATCTTTTGTTGGGATGCGATTAATCGCATCCCAACAAAAGATTAATCGCATACCACCAGAAGTTTAATCGCATCCCAACAAAAGATTAATCGCATACCACCAGAAGTTTAATCGCATCCCAACAAAAGTTTAATCGAATACCAACAATCAAGTCAAAAATCAACCCAATTACCCACCAAAAAAAATACCTATCTTTATACCATGACATTTGAAGAATTACAGTTGAATCCTTCCCTCGTGGAAGCAATTGACCACATGGGTTTTACACAAGCAACACCCATCCAAGAACAAGCAATTCCAGCTATTTTGGATGGAAAAGACATGATTGCATGTGCACAAACGGGTACAGGAAAAACAGCTGCGTTCGTTTTGCCGATTCTAAATAAATTATGTGAGCGAGAAGATTCCTCAATCAAAGCATTGATTTTGGTGCCAACGCGCGAATTAGCCATTCAAATCGATCAAGAAATTCAAGGTCTTTCTTATTTTGTATCTGTCGGATCCATGGCCATTTACGGTGGTGGGGACGGAAAAAACTGGAACGAACAAAAAGAAGCACTAACTGAAGGGGTAGATATTGTGGTAGCTACTCCCGGGAAATTGCTTTCTCACTTAAAAATGGGCTATGTTCGTTTTGAACAAGTAGAACATTTGATTTTGGATGAAGCGGATAAAATGCTTGACATGGGATTTTATGACGATATCATGTCGATTATTAGTTATCTGCCAAAAAAACGACAAAATTTGTTGTTCAGTGCAACCATGGCAACCAAAATCAGACAACTAGCTGAAAAATTATTGGTTGATCCTTTGGAGATTACCCTTTCGATTTCCAAACCTGCTGCGGGAGTGAAACAGTTTGCTTATCCTGCTAAAGACGATCAAAAAATAGGATTGTTGTTACATATTTTGGCGGAAAGACCTGAGTATACAAGTATTCTCATTTTTACATCTGCCAAAGATAAAATTTACGACATCACTCGTGGACTTCGCCAAGCGGGAATACGTTCCAAAGGAGTTTCTTCGAACTTAAATCAAGAAGAAAGAGAAGAAGTTTTACGCGGATTCCGTTCCAAAAGAACCCGCATTTTAGTGGCTACCGATGTCATGAGCCGAGGAATTGATATCAAAGAAATCAATTTGGTGATTAATTACGATTGTCCGCGAGATGCGGAAGATTACGTTCATCGCATCGGTCGTACAGCGCGTGCAAATACCAAGGGGGAAGCATTTACCTTGGTGAATGAAAAAGACATGCCTCGTTTTCGTCGCATTGAACGACTCATCGAAGCGGAAGTGCCCAAGTTGGAAGTGCCCGAAGCACTTGGACCAGCATTAGAGTGGAAAACAGGACCAGTACAAAACAAGAACAAAAGGAAAAAACCTTTCTTCAAAAACAAAAAGAAAAAACCAACGAGTAACCAAAATCAGGAATCTGCGTAAGGTTGTTGACCCATGAATAGAATCGATTTTTCGTTTTTTGTTAATAACGATACGCTGAAAAAACTCACGTTCTTTACGATGAGTGATATTTTCATGGTGTTAATTTGGTTGGTTCTAATTATCGGATATGGGGTGTACAAACGCACTCAAAATCAAGAGAAAATCCACTACAAGTATTACATGTACAACTTGTATTTTAAAATTTTCTTTTCGTTTGTATGCGCCATTTATTACATCGTGATTGTTCGGGGTGGAGATGCCATCGCTTATTGGGATTTAGCGAAGTGTATGAACAATTTATTTTGGATTTCTCCTGAAAATTACCTCAACAACATGTGGTATGATTTTCATGATCCTGAGTTTATCAATCGCTATAATCCTTTGACAACAGGGGTTGCGCCAACATGGATTTTACGGGAATCCCCCGGTTTTTTCACGGCAAAAATTACTTCCTTGTTTACCTTTTTGTCTGGAGGTAGTTTTTTGGTGATTACCTTGATGTTTGCTTCGATTGTAGCGAATGTGAGTTGGCGTTTTTATGAGTTGGTCTTGCAGTTGTTTCCATCGAGCAACCGTTGGGTGACGTGGGGAGTACTTTTTATCCCTTCCGTCAGTTTTTGGTGTACGGGTATTTCCAAGGATTCCTTGGCATATATTTCTATTTTGGTAATTCTTACTCATGGCTTAAAATTAATTTACCAACAAGCTTCGCAAAAGTGGTACAGTTGGTTGATCATTCTTTTTCATCTGTGGCTACTTCTTCATGTGCGATCTGTTGTGTTACTGGCATTAATAATTCCATTTTTATTTGTTATCAGTATGCGTTTTGCCAAGCGCTTTCAAGAATCTCCCTTTTTTAAACGGGCGGTTCAAGTTTTTGTCGCTTTGGTGAGTACGTTATTGTTTTTTGTAGCAATGCAATCATTTGGTACGGAAATGAATGTGGATGCGTACATCGAAGAGGCGGCAGTGACCCAACAGGATTTTGCCCAAAATCCTTCGTATACAGGTGCAAAATATACAATTGATGTGCCCGATTATACTCCTTTTGGAATGTTGCTCGCCCTGCCGTCTTCCGTTTTTGCGGGTTGGTTTCGACCATTTGTGTGGGAAGCATTGAGTGTTTCCTTGCTTTTAAATGGAATAGAAAGTCTATTGTTGCTGTATTTAGCGATTCGGTTTTTGCGTCATCCACTCGATCATATCCGAATTCTTCGCAAACACGAACTCCTCATTTGGTGTTTTTTCTTTGCTTTAATTTTGGGCTTCATTACGGGCTTTTCTTCCATAATTTTTGGTGTTTTGGTTCGTTTGCGCGCACCTTTGCTTCCCTTTTTGGTGCTTCTTTTGGCGCTTCCTCTTGCACTAAGATTGGACGAAAAAAAGGAAAAACAAGCGTTGGACTAGATTTTGGTTTTCTTGATGGATCTTTTTGATTTGAAGTTTTGTTTAAATTTCGATGAATTGGCGGTTAATGACCGTTTTATTTTCGTTTTTTTCCTTAAATTTGTTGTTTAACATTCACTATTCAGCAAATCATTGATGGACAAAAAAATAATTCGCGCCGGTCACACAAGCATCGTTCCTGACTGGAAAGAATTGTATCGCTACAGAGATTTATTCTTTACGCTTTCTTGGCGTGATTTTCGTGTTCGCTACGCACAAACTTCCATTGGTCTACTTTGGGCTTTGTTACAACCCTTGGTTACAATTGGTATCATGTCACTCGTTTTTGGACGTTTTGTGGGAGTTGAAACAGAAGTTCCCCATTTGTTGTATACTGTTTCTGGAATGAGTATTTGGGCTTACTTTTCGTATGTATTGACCAATTCTGGAAATTCCATCATTGCTAATCAAGGCATGGTGAAAAAAATCTATTTTCCCCGTTTGATTATTCCACTTTCCAAAGCTGTTGTAGGATTGATCGATTTTGGCATTGTGTTACTGATTTTAATCATTTTGATGTTTTATTACGGGGTGGTTCCAAGCGCCAACTGGTGGGCGGCTCCCTTCTTTATTTTTATGGGAATTCTTGCGGCTTTGGGTTCCGGGATTTGGTTGAGTGCTTTGACCGTTCGTTTCCGTGATTTTCAACACGTTGTTCCATTCTTAGTACAAATTGGTTTGTATGTCACTCCCATCGCTTATCCAGCTGAATTTGCCACCAAGCATTTACCCGATTGGGCAGCAAAGATCTATTTCTTAAATCCCATGGCAGGTGTGATTCAAGGTTTTCGTTGGTCTCTTTTTGGTGGTGAAGCTCCCGGTTATTTGATGTGGCTTTCGTTTGGAATGGTTGTCCTGATTTTTGTTTCCAGTTTGTTTTATTTCCGAAAAGTGGAAGATGAAATGGCTGACTTTGTTTAACTTAATGAAGAATGAAGAATTGAGAATGAAGAATTTAGAATGAAGAATTAATTCGCCAATTAGCAACCCTTAAATTTGCTAATTCTTAATTCGCAAATCAAAAAAAATTGAAAACACGCAAACAGATACTCCAAGAAGGTGAGAACGAAAGGACTGAATTTAAGTCTTCGTTTCAGTCAGAAGTGATTGAGACCTTGGTCGCTTTTGCCAATACGCGTGGAGGAACGGTGTATGTTGGTGTGGATGATGAGGGACAAGTAATCGGTGTCGAATTGGGAAAAGAAACACTGCAAAAGTGGATGAATGAAATTAAAATCAAAACGCAACCTGCAATTATTCCCACGATTCAATTGCATACATTTGATTCTGTTCAGTTTGTTTCCATTGAAGTTCAGGAATTTCCCGTAAAACCCTTGTCGTTTAAGGGGCGTTATTACAAAAGGGTAGCGAATTCAAATCATCAACTTTCCGCATTAGAAATCACGGAAATGAACCTAAAATCATTGCAGCTTTCTTGGGATTCGTATTCGAAACCAGAAAAAGATTTAGATGATTTAGATGAATTGAAAATTCAAAAATTTATTCAGCAAGTTAATATATCAAGTAGATTCCAGCTTTCTGGAAATTGGAAAAATGATTTAAAAAAATTAAAATTAGTTACTGACAATTCAATAACAAATGCATCTTGGTTATTATTTGGAAAGGATGAAATAGAATATAATATTCATTTAGGGAGATTCAAATCTCCTTCATTGATTGTTGATGACAAAATGCTTCGTCTTCCACTTTTTGAAGCTGTTGATGAAACAATTAAGTATATTATTTCTCAGATTAAATTTGCTTTTGAAATTTCGGGTGAGACATCTAAACGGACAGAAATTCCAGAATATCCACTGGAGGCAATCCGTGAATTAGTATTAAATGCAATCATACACAGAGATTATTTAAGTCCAACCGATATTCAAATTAAAATTTTTGACAATCAAATTACTTTTTTTAATCCAGGAAAGTTGCATCCGGAGTTAACCATTCAAGATTTAGATACGGATTCTTATCCAGCTTATGCTCGGAACAAACTAATTTCGGAAGCATTCTATCTCACGGGAGATGTTGAAAAATATGGAAGCGGCTTTCAGCGAATTAGAGAAGCCATTTCTAATTACCCGACGATGGAGTTAATTTTAAATGAAATAAGTGGGGGCTTTATGGTTACTTTAAAGTATGTAAATCAAAAAATAGTATCGGCGATCGAAAATCAAGTCACCGAACAAGTCACCGAACAAGTCACCGAACAAGTCACCGAACAAGTACTTCGATTGATTTTGGCAATTGAAAATGAAATGACGAGGGGTGAAATCATGCAAGTTTTGCATTTAAATCATCGTCCAACTTTTTTGTATGAATATTTAAAACCAGCACTAGAACTTCAAGTAATTGAAATGACAATACCTAACAAGCCGACGAGTAGTAAACAAAAATATAGATTAACTGAGTATGGAAAATTGTTTCGGAAGTAGACCGCGAAGGAGTGACACAGTCATTAAGTCGTCTTCGATATGCGAATCCGTAAATCAGCAATTAGTAAATTCGTAATTAGAAATCCGTAAATTAGCAATCCGCAATAAAAAAATGAGCACAGCAATCAGCATACGAAACGTTTCCAAAAAATACGTCATCGGAAAACAAAAAGACGGAAGTCTCCGAGGGACTTTGGGAGGAATGTTTTCTAAAAAAGAACATAAAACCGAAGAGTTTTGGGCTTTAAATGATGTTTCCTTTGATATTCAACAAGGAGATGTAGTCGGGATTATCGGAAAAAACGGTGCTGGAAAATCGACCTTGCTCAAAATACTCTCGCAAATTACCAAACCCACCACAGGTTCCATCGAAATCAACGGACGCGTGGCTTCACTTTTGGAAGTGGGAACAGGTTTTCATCCCGAATTAACAGGCAGAGAAAATGTGTACCTCAATGGTACGATTCTCGGCATGACCCGCAACGAAGTGAAAGCCAAATTTGACGAAATTGTTGCCTTTTCTGGCGTTGAAAAATTCATCGATACCCCCGTAAAACATTATTCATCCGGTATGTATGTACGCTTGGCTTTTGCTGTAGCTGCGCACCTCGAACCCGAAATTTTGATTATTGATGAGGTGTTGGCAGTGGGGGATGCCGAGTTTCAGAAGAAGTGTTTGGGGAAAATGAAGGATGTAGCAAGTAAAGGAAGGACTGTTTTGTTTGTGAGTCATGATTTAGCATCAGTTCAAAAATTATGCACTAAAAGTATATTATTAAATAGTGGAAAGATTGAAAAATATGCTGATACCGAAAGTGTTATAAAGCAGTATGTTTCTATTGGTAATTCCTATACTAAAAGAATAAATGTACCCAATAAATTATTTTTTGTTGATGAAGTAAATTTTGTGAATGGGAAAATATCATTCAATTATGATGAATCAATTTCCCTGTTAATTGGAACACAATTGAGTTTGTCAAATGTTTTAAAAGTTGGAATAGCAATTAAAGATATATCGCAGAAAAAAATTTTTTCTTATGTTTTTAGCTCAGAAATGAGAAAAGGATCAAATCGATTTCAATTAAGTATACCTGAAAACATATTAATGCCAGGAGATTATTCAATAGATGTAGCACTGTATAATGAAATTGAATTTGATTATAATGAATCTTGCTTACAATTTGTAATTGTCGATAAAAAATTAGATTTGGAGGAATTTAGAGGGACGGAAGTTGGTTCATTTATTGTAAAATGCAAATGGGAAAATCTACAATAGTAAATTATTTTAAGGGAAAAATAAAAGACTTATTAAAGCATAACGGGATACACAAATCCAAAAATGTAAAAATTTACAGAGGAGCAGTACTAAAAACTTTGCTTGGCGGAGAGATCAGAATTGATTCTTATTCTGAATTTTTACCAGGCTCTATGATTCTGACTTATGGTGGAAATATTGTAATTGGAAAAAATTGCAGTATAAATCCTAACGTTATTATATATGGTCACGGCGGTGTTAATATTGGAGATGATGTTCTAATTGCAGCAAATACTGTAATTATTCCTGCGAATCATAGCTTTGCTAACCTTGATGAATTAATAAGAAAGCAACCAATTATCGCAAAGGGAATTACAATAAGTTCAAACGTTTGGATTGGAGCGAACTGCACAATACTTGATGGAGTGACAATTGGAGAAGGTTCTGTAATTGCTGCTGGTTCTGTTGTAAACAGAGATGTTAGTGCATTTTCTGTTTATGGAGGTGTACCTGCTAAATTAATAAAAAAAATATGTTAGACAAATTGAAATTTTTTATAGTTAGAGTACTTGATTATTTAAAGCAAAAAATCATTTATACCATCGAATTAGAAAAGGTTTGGGAAAACAGTATATACGAAAAATTAAAAAGCAATTCTGTAATAATAAGCAAATCAGATTTTAAAAACGAGATTGAAATTTCCTTTACGAAAAATAGTAAATCTGAAATAGTCTTCTGTGAAAAAGGTGAATCTGATTTATTTGTTTTTCATCAAATCTTTTTTGGAAATGAATTAGATTATATTATACAGCTTTTAGAAAATATAAGCGGTAAATTGACCATTTTAGATTTAGGTGCAAATATTGGTGTGACTTCATTACTTTTTTTAAACAGATTTGAAAATTGCTATGTATATTGCGTTGAACCTTTTGAAAATAATTGCAAAAAAATAATAAGAAATCTTGGCGTAAATTATTCAGATAGGTATATGTTATATCAAAATGTAATTTGGAAGGATAGTAGAGATATGTACTTAAATACAAAATTCAGAGATGGAAAAGCCTGGTCAATGAATTTCAATGATGTCTATCACGCTAACTCAAAGGTCTATAAAGCAATACCCTTAAATGAAATAATAACACAAAATGAAATTAAATTGATTGATTTTTTAAAAATAGATATCGAAGGTGCCGAAGAAAACTTGTTAAAAGATGAGTTTTTTTTAAGTTCAATTAGAAATTATGTTAGATTTATATCTATCGAGGTTCATTTAGAGTTTATTTCTAGAGAAAGTGCACGTAACATATTATTAAGCAATGGATTCATTACATTTTATCATGGGGAATTATTGATAGGGTTGAATAGAAAAAAATTTGAATAATAGAATGAAAACCAACATTATTTGTCTTACTCCTGTTAAAAATGAGGAATGGATTTTAGAGCGTTTCTTAAAATCTACATCGTTGTGGGCAGATTATATTATTATTGCTGATCAAGGGTCAACTGATCGATCACGTGAGATATGTGGCAGATTCCCGAAAGTAATTCTTATTTCGAATAATAAAAGTAATTATGATGAGTTAGCACGTCAAAAGTTGTTGATAGAAGAAGCTAGAAAGATTGAAGGTAAAAAATTACTAATTGCGCTTGATGCAGATGAATTTTTTCAAAATCCAGATATTAAAAGTGCTTGTTGGCAAACTATGTTAAATGCTACTGATGGAACAGTTTTTAGATTCAACTGGATGCATATTTCTCCAAATTTTAAAAAATCAATAATTGCTGATTTTAAGTTTCCGTGGGGGTTTATGGATGATGGTTCAGATCATGTTGGGAGAGTAATTCATAGTCCTCGTATCCCAATACCGGAATATTCAAAAAATATTGAAATTTTGGATAATTTGGTTATGCATTATGGTTTTGTTTCAAAAGAAAGAGTCGAAAGTAAATATAGATGGTATTTAGTTTTTGAATTCTTGAAAGGGCATGAACATGTAGCAAGACTTAATTCAAAATATTTTTCGAGTAAAGTCTTTGAAAATGCTTCCAATTTTGATAAAAATTTATTAAAAGTTTATAGTGACAACGGGATAGATATGTTCTCTATTCAATATGACTTAATTAATTCGACCATTCATAGCGGTAAACTTAGTACCTGGAGTATGCAACAAGTGTTTTGGTGGGATAAAGAAATTTTAGATTTGATCATTCAACATGGAAGTAAAAGATTCAAAAGAGTAGATATTTGGGCAATAAATTGGAGATTAGTTGCTGAAAATTTAGGCTACGATAATTTGAACCAGTTTAATGACCCTAGAAATGCAATTGATAAAATCATAAGTAAACTAAATCGAATCATATTCGCTAGAAATTCACGACTTTTTAGAGTATTTCAGACAATCTTCATAAAATTAATCAAAACATGAAAGTAGTAATTTTCGCCGGAGGTCTCGGCACGCGGTTAGCGGAAGAGACGGATTTGAAACCAAAACCGATGGTAGAAATCGGAGGTCAACCCATTCTGTGGCACATCATGAAATTGTATGCTGCACAAGGATTTAACGATTTTATTATTTGTTTGGGTTACAAAGGGTATGTTATCAAAGAGTATTTCATCAATTATTTTTACCACAATTCGGACGTAACCATTGATTTGTCTAAAAACCAAATTGAAGTACATGATTCCAAAGCGGAAAGCTTTAAAGTAACCTTGGTTGATACCGGTTTGGAAACCAAAACAGCAGGACGATTGAAACGCGTTCAAAAATACATTGACACCGATCAGTTCATGTTGACGTATGGAGACGGATTGAGTGATGTAAATTTGAATGAATTGATCGCATTTCATAAACAACACGGAAAATTAGCAACCGTCACCGCGGTGCAACCCGAGGGAAGATTTGGAGGAATGGAAATTTCGGATGCTGGAAATGTGGATGCATTCAAAGAAAAACCAACTGGGGATGGACATTGGATCAACGGGGGTTTTTTTGTATTGAACACTACGGTTTTTGATGAACTCCCAGATGAATTGGATAAAATCATGTGGGAAGAATTACCAATGGATCGGTTGACGGAGAAGAATGAATTGGTTGCTTATCGCCACCACGGTTTTTGGAGGTGTATGGATGCCTTACGTGACAAAGTGATTTTGGAAGAACTTTGGAATACAAATCAGGCAAAATGGAAAAATTGGTAAGCAGATGACTCAGTTAAACTACTATCACGGAAAAAAAGTTTTTGTTACAGGGCACACTGGATTTAAGGGAGCTTGGTTAATTGCTATTTTACACCAATTAGGTGCAGTTGTGAAAGGCTATGCGCTAGAACCTACGCATGCAAAAGAACTGTATGAAACGATCGGTGGGAATGAATTGTGCGAAAGTGTTTTCGCTGATATCACAAATCAATCAAAATTGGAAAACGAAATTCTAATTTTTAAACCTGATTTTATCTTTCATTTAGCAGCGCAACCACTTGTAAGAGAGTCTTATACGATTCCTTCTGAAACTTTTTTAGTGAATGTAGTTGGAACATCATACGTATTAGAAGCCGCATTAAAATTAGAAAAGGAATGTACGGTAATTGTGATTACAACCGACAAGGTTTATGAAAACAAGGAAACCAACATGCATTATTCAGAAACAGATGCGTT
>CAYRMV010000070.1:0-16994 GCA_964425255.1 uncultured Flavobacteriales bacterium | reverse complement strand
AAAGATCATAATTTTATTCTTGACCTGTGCTCCACAGGTTTTTGTTGTGATCCCAGAAACGTCAGCATAAGTCGATGCCACTTTTTCAAATCTCGTCATGGTTACATGTACGGGATTTTTTGTTTTTAGCACATTCTGTTTGTATTTATAATTTGGGGAGGGAGAGCCCTGACGAAGCTATGCTTGTCAGGATGCTGACAGAAACGCTAGCATAAGTCGACGCCACTTTTTTAAATTCGGTCATGCATTGCATGGATTATTTTGATTTATCGTGTCTTTTATTTTATGTCAGATGAAGTACAAACTTTTGGAATCAACTGCTTCAAGACTTTTACAATTACATGTTATATAAGGCTCCATTTTTAAAATCCATCATAATTAACAAGGAACTGTTTTTGTTTTTGATATTATTTCAACCAAATATTCTCTTTATACAACATTTAGAAGCTAGTATTTTCTGAGTGTTAGGATTGTAAGTTTCTTGATATTTTCAAATTTTTGTTTTTTATCTCTTGACTTGTATAGATTTAATATTTCATTGTCAAAATTTGATTTTTATTTTATCTCTAACTCTTTAGATTTGTTATTATGATTCATCGATCAATGTGGAAGATAAAATCATATTTTTTTCAAGTAATCAATTTTTATTGAATGTTGATATTTGATTTTGAAGTGAAATTAAAGGGCATTTTTATTGTATTTATAAAATTCGACAATATTGTATAATAACCAAGGAAAGACCACATCTACCTTTTTAATTGTTCATCTAAACCAAAAAGCCGATCAACTCGTATTGATCGGCTTTACATTTTGCATTTTTTTGAAATGTTTTATTGAATCACAATTCTTTTCATCACTTCTTTACCATCTTGAGAGTTTAAGCGAACTAAATATATCCCGCTTTCAAAATTAGATGATTCAATTTGAATTAGATTTTGGTTTGCATTCATCGATTGTGAAGAAACAATTTGACCTAAAGGATTGATAATTGTAATTTCCCAATTCCAACTATTCGAAGGAACATCTACAAAAAATGTTTCTTTTGCTGGATTTGGATACACAGAAAACACTATGTTATTTGGGTTTTCTGCTAATGATAGTCCTTGTACACATATTTGATTATGCATAAAATCGGTTACAAATGGTGCAGCTTCTGGAGGGAACACACAATGTCCAGATGAATTTACACTCATGTAATCACTAACAACTCCTGTAGTTAATGTTCTTTTGTAAATTAGGGAATCTCCATACAAAGTAACCGGTATACTAATTCCAACATTTGGGTTTCCAGCTAGATTTGGGACTACATTGTCATCGGTATTGTGAACACCAACAATCGGTTGATCTCCAGATTCAATCCATGCTGTATCGGCGATTGCGCCACAAAAGCTAACAACCATCTGTGGTACACTATTGTATCCAGGTGTTCCAGAAGTTCCTTCTAAACCTCCTTGTGCAGAAACATAAGATGTTAATATAGATGGAATTTTTGTATCATTATCAAAATAGGCAACATGGTTTGATAAAATGGCTCCAGCCGAAACGCCTCCAACAATAATCAAGTTCGGATTAATTCCGTAAGGATTTCCATCTAACGCAACCGATTTTCTAAAATATCGGATTGCTGCTCGCATATCATGAACAGCTCGTACAACCTCTTTTTGAAATTCTAATCCAGGATTCATGATAACTGATGTGTTCACGGAAAGTAAACGATATTGAGTACCTACAGCGACATATCCCATTTTTGCAAATGCTCGACATTGATCAGCAACATCTGCTTTACTGCCTCCAATAAATGAACCACCATGCGCAAAAACAATTAACGGACGATCCGTATCTGTGTCACCAGTTGGCATGTAAATATCCATTTTGAGATCTTGAACGGTCGTTTCATCTTGCAAAAGATTTGAACCGTATGTAACATCCGTTTGTTCTGTCACATCTGTGAAAATGGGTTGGTAATAGCGGTTTCCCGAACAATCTTGTGCATGAGTAACTTGAAATGTTCCCCAAGTCACCATGGATAATAATAGTAGTTTTTTCATAAGTGATGATGTATTTAATAGTTTTTTTTGTTTTTGCAAACAGGGTAAAAATACGATTTTTATTTTATTAAATCGATTTTTAACACAAAATCATGCATGTCTGTTTTTTCTATAATATTGTAGAAATTGCATTTAAATAAATTCAAAGTCAACGCGTCGGTTTCTTTGTTTTCCTTCTTTCGTTTCATTGTTATCAATGGGGGATTTTTCTCCTTTGAAATCTATTTCTAATTTATTTGCAGGTAAACCATTGGAAACAAAAAATGCTTTTAATGCTTCAGCTCTGCGTTTTGATAAAGCTTCGTTGTAAGTATCACTTCCATCAGAATCGGTATGTCCTGTTATTTTAATTCGTAAGTCAGAGTGTCCGTTTACAACTTGGATCATTCTTTGTAAAAATAAATGAAATTCTGGCTTTACGATGGCTTGATCTGTGTCAAAATAAATAGGTTGAAATTGAAAATTTTTACGTTCAAAATCGCGGATTTCGGGGGCTTTTCTACCTTGGCGAAGATCTTCCAAAAAAATATCGCGCCATCCATGCATGGCAATTGGCTGATCATTTTCTGAAAAAGCACTAGATATTCGATATAAAATTAGTTTTCCCGTTTGTCTTCGGCATGATTTACTACTGAAATTTCCCTTTAGATATCCGGTTGAATCTTCGTATGTTAAGGTTGTACTCAAATCACACCAAGTTACATTTGAACTTGCTTTCTTTTTAACTGCAACAGATTGTTCGAATGTAATTTCGTTTGTTTTCGTTGTTCCTTTCAAATTGTGAACGATGTAGTAATCTGTTTTGTATGCTTCCATACGGCTTTTTCCAGAAAATTGTCCCTTGTTTATTTGAATCGAAAGGTAAATAATTTCAGCATCTTTATCTGCTTGACCATCACGAAGTATAATTCCTTGCCACGTACCAGAAAGATTCATTTGTGCTTGAAGCAATGTGCAAGTGTTTAAAAATAATATCAAAGTGATAATCAGACGCATGTTTTTGTATTCGTATTTAATAGTAGAAAGTTACAAATTTGGATCCGAAATTTCAGGAAAAGCGCATTGAATTAAGTCTGATAAAGTTGTACTTTGTTTTTCAATTAGAATTTTTTGTTTGGGGTCAATTACCAAATGGACATCACTAAATCGTAAACTCATTTCCAAATCGTGGGTTGAAAAAAGAATACTAATTTGTTGTTTTTTAGCAATAACCTTTAATTTTTCTAGTAAGAGAATTCGATTAGGGTAATCCAAAAAAGCGGTTGGCTCATCCAAAAGTAGGATGGATGTTTGTTGAGCTAATGCTCGTCCAATGGAAACAATTTGTCGTTCTCCATCACTAATTTGAGCCGTGTCTTTTTGTGTTAAATGTTCAATTTCAAGCAATCTAATGATTTCTTGTACGATTCGTTTATCTTCTTCGTCCAAACTTCCTAAACGGTTGGTATAAGGCAATCTTCCTAAGGAAATATAATCACGAACATTCAACAAAGAAATTCCAGCAAATTGAGCAGAGACAAAAGCTATTTTTTCAGCCAACTGACGGGGCTTAATTTCATTTATCGGTTGATTTTCGATTAAACAAGTACCTGAAAGGGGTGAGACATGTCCCAAAAGTGTCTGCATGAAACTGGATTTCCCTGCTCCGTTTTTTCCGATTAATGCACTCAACTTCCCTGGATGAAGCGTCAATTCTGGAATGGTAAATAGCACATTTTGGTGTCCAATTACTAAGTTTTTACAGCGAATCATGTCAAACGTTTTACTAAAATCCATACTACAAATGGAGCACCAAATAATGCGGTTACACTATTTAACGGGACTTGAACCCAATCTTCTAGCCACAAAACAAGCAGGTCACAAAATACAAGTAACATTGCACCAATCATCATACTTCCCAAAAATAAGGGTGCATGGAGTTTTGTTTTAAATAAAATCTTAACCAAGTTGGGTACAGCTAATCCGATGAAGGTGATTGGTCCGCAGTAAGCTGTAATAATTCCCGTTAGAATCGAAGATACCAAAATGATTGCAATGCGTATTCGACCAATCGAAAAACCCAAATTTTTGGCTTGTTGTTCTCCTAGAATGAGTGCATTTAGCGGTTTGATCAAAAAGATACTTGCGACTAAACTGAAGACACAAATACATAACAAAAGTGGAAGTTGCTGAAAGTTGATCTGTTGCAAAGATCCAAATCCCCACAAAGTGAATGCTTTCAATCGATCTGCATGAGTTATTGTTTGTATAAGTTGGATGATTGCACTTGTAAAACTACTCAACATCATCCCAACTAAAAGCAAGGTGACACTGTTTGGGATACGCCATGCAAAGAGTAAAATAATGAAACTGAAAACGAGTGCACCGAAAATGGCAGCACTTACTAGTGAAAAATCTTCTGAAAAAAAAGGAATTCCAGTCAAAATTGCTAGAGCAACAAACAAACTTGAACCACTAGAAATACCTAAAACCGATGGACCTGCCAAAGGATTGTTGAACAAGGTCTGCATGAGTAAACCGGAAAGAGATAAAGCCATTCCAGCGAATAAAGCGATGATTGTTCTTGGAAATTGTACTTCTCGGAAAAGGACATGGTTCATGTTATTTGGGTCAAAATCCCAAAGTGCATTCCACGATCCAACGAAACTTTTTCCACTTTGGAGATGAACCAAAACTAAAATAAGCAGGATACAAACGGAACCAATCCAGCGAAGTGCATTATTCTGCATGTTCAATTTGCTTGTAAAAATACAGATTTTCGTTCGTTACCTTTGGATTGTGAAAGATTTCAATAAAATCAGCCAATACTTTGTCGGGTTGAATTGCGCTGTATTCCCAAAAGAAATTCATGTGGTGTGAATAGCAATAAACGTGTTTTTGTTGGAAGGGTCTCAGAAATTGATAACGGCTATTTTGGTTGATTAATTTTTTTTCACTTGTAAATCCAGGATTAATCCAAAAATCGAACGTTTTATTTTTTTCCAATACTTGACTTAAGTTAAAGGTTGCACTTGCATTTCCTGGAGTTTGATCGCCCACATTTTGTGCATGCGCATCGTGTATTAATTGCGCCAAGTAATTTTCTTTTGCCGGAAGATACCAAATGTCACCGATCAAAATACCACTCAAAATCATTGGCTTGGATTTCCATTTTTTCGCATCGTTCTGCAAACGGATATAATTTGATTTTACTTTTTCAAAGTAGGCATTCGCTTCGTCCATTTTTCCTGTTAAAGCTCCCATTACTTTGATCCATTCTGCTTTTCCCAGTGGATGAGTTTCACGCCAATCATAATTCGGAAAAGCATGAATTCCCAGTTGGTTTAATTTGCTTTCTTGCGCAGGTGCGTTCCCAAATCCACTGTAAATAATCAATTTTGCTCCCGTTTTAAACACACGTTCTGGATTAAGCGTGCTCATATCCGTGAATTCGGCGATGGGTTGTAGTTTGTTTTTTTGATGTAACTCCCGACTGTAAACATATTGCATGCCTGAAACTCCCACAATTCGATTTTCTTCATTTAATTTCACCAATGAACCGACATGTGTACTCGAAAGCGTGATCATTTTCTCCACCGGATAAACGATTGACTCATAGTCTGCTTGGAGTTTGTATTCCACCTTTGCTTCGTGAATGAGGTATTTTTTTTCTATCTTTCTGGTATCTGGATTCAAAATAAATAGTTCGTAACCCGCTTGTACTTTTTTCAAGGTAAAATGTTGGGCAAATTCGACCAGCGATTTCGGGTCATTTTTTACTTGTTCTGAAGTTGATTTTGGTTCCTCACAACTTAGTAACAAGAGGAGAACAAAAGGAAAAAGGAAAATTAATTTCATGGAATAAATTTCTAGTTTCTAGTGAGAAGTAGAACGATTTGATTTCATTTCGTGAGCGATTTGTTGCGCATTCGAATGCTTACTTTTGGATAAATCAGCGATAATGGCTTGGTGATCTTCATCGTTTCTATTCTGACTCAGTTTGTTACTGGCTTCTACGCGGTAAATGTGCAAACGAAGACCTTGTAATTCTTGTACGTAATTGTGAATCATTTCACGCGAAAAATCCCTGTATCGCAAAGGCTTATCGCGCTCTTTTTCGTGTCGATCTACCAATTCCTTTAAGTGAATTTCCGTATCTTTTTCATTTAGAACTTCAATGGTGCCATACAAGTGAACGGCTTGATAATTCATCGTTGGAACATTGTGATGACCGTACAAAGAAGAGGAAACATAAGCAAAGGGACCAGCAAGAATAAAAAGGACGTTTTTTCCTTCTTTCAAGAAATCCAAGTGTGAATTCGCTTTGGCTAGATGAACTTCGATAATCAAATCAGCGTGATCTGTTTTTTTCCAAGTAAAAGGAAGATGTGTTGCAAGCGGTTCAAGTGAACTTTGACTCACCAAAATCCCCATTTCTTGCTGAGAAAGAAAATCAAAAATCCATTTTTCGTTTTTTACTTGAAATTCGTTTGGCGTGTACATCACTAACAAAGATAAGCGGAAATCAATTTGGAAGATCATTTTCGGTTAAAAATGTAAGTGATTTTATTCGTTCAATCCAGCAAATGAGTTGAAATTGCCTCCGTTTTACCCCACAAATTGTTGTATCTTTGCCTAAAATTCGCTCCATGAAATTTGACGATTACCGCATTTCTTCTGAAATTAAAAAACAATTGATTCAACTTGGTTATAAAAAACCAACGGATATTCAGTTTAAAGCAATCGATCCAATTTTAAAAGGGGAAGATGTGCTGGCGATTGCTCAAACAGGCACAGGGAAAACAGCTGCTTTTGTCATTCCCGTTTTGGAGATGATGAATAGCCGCAAACAAGCGAAAGGAAAAAGTGGTGTTCGTGCACTCGTTTTGGTTCCAACACGCGAGTTAGCCATACAAATTACGGAGGTTTTTCATACCATCGGAGCAAGTCTTCCTGTAAAATCTGCGTGTATTCATGGTGGTGTGGAGCAGGAAAGTCAAATATTTTCTTTACAAAAAGGAGTCGATGTGTTGGTTTCCACTCCGGGACGTATGTTTGATTTAGTTGCTCAAGGACATTTGGTGGTCAAAGATTTGGAAATTTTGGTCTTGGATGAAGCCGACCACATGTTGGATTTGGGTTTTATCAAAGATATTCAAGATTTGATGCGCCATATTCCGAAAAAAAGACAAACTCTTTTCTTTTCAGCGACGATTACAAAAAAAATCAAAACCCTAGCTTATTCTTTGGTCCGTGATGCGATTCGTATTCAGATTTCGCCAAAAAATCCGGTGGCAAAAAACATCGATCACGCGGTGGCATTTATTGAAATGGACGACAAGCGTTTCTTTCTAGAAAATGTGTTGAAAGAATATCCCGAAAGTAAGTTTGTGGTTTTTGTCCGTACGAAAATTCGGGCTGAACGTGTAGTTGCAGCAATGAAACGCGTGCAAATTGAAACCGAATTTTTACACGGTGGAGTAGAACAAAAAGAGCGTTTGACGATTTTGGATCGTTTTCGAAAAGGAGAAAACCATGTGTTGGTGACCACCGATGTGGCTGCAAGAGGAATCGATATTCCCGATGTGGATTATGTGATCAATTACGATTTACCTGATAATCCTGAAAATTATGTTCACCGTGTTGGTCGAACGGGGAGAGGACGAAAGCGTGGACAAGCCTTGGCGTTTTGTAGTCAGGAAGAGCGCGTATTGTTGGAAGAAATTGAAAAATACACCGGTGAAGACATCGAACATTATGAATTATCGAAAGGAGAATATTTTGATATTATCGGTGATTCGGAAGATGGTTCGAATAATTGGCAACGATTAATCGATCAAGCCAACAAAGAAGATGGGACATCCGAAATTTGGTAAATAAAAAAAGTCGAGACGCAAACCTCGACTTTCCTGGAATAACCGTGTAATTTAATCTTGTGTGTAGTAGTATTGGATTGACTTCAATTTCAGTCTGCAATGATATTTACACCGGAATGCGAATATTCATTGTTGTACCATGCTTCGAAAGCAAGTCTTTCTTTCATTTTTCTCCATTTGTAGATTTTGTAAAGGCGAACCGTTCTACTAAAGCTACGTTGAAGTCTGTTCAATACTTTCATCATGTGGAATAATTTAAAGTTTACATTGAGTTCATTTTTGTGAAAAGTGTTTCACTATCACATTGGTAAAATTATGAAAATATTGATACGAAAAAACACTTTCAGAATGAGAAACTTATGCTTTTTGAAACTATTCGACCAAGTTTTTTATCACTTCGTTTAATCCTAATATTTGACAGATGAATTTAGGTCGAAATTAACATTAAATTAACGCAAAACTGGCTTTTGAAAAACATCAATTTCTAAATGTTCGATGAAAATATGGAAATGCTCATTTGAGAATTTTTACTATTTGGTATCAAACGAAATCAATAAATATTCACTTCTCGTTCCAATTCAATCTGAAAGGTATCTTTCAGATTTTCAATGATATCACTCGATAACTGAAAAATTTCGTTGCCAGTTGCACCGCCATAATTGACCAAAACCAAGGCTTGTTTTGTGTGAACACCATGCGTATTTCTGCGCAAACCTTTCCATCCAGCTTGCTCAATCAACCAACCCGCAGGTACTTTGACGTGTTGCTCATCCACGGGGTAAGATGGACAGGTAGGATGTGTGAGTAATATACGTTCATAAACTGCTTTTTCTACCACCGGATTTTTGAAAAAACTACCCGCATTTCCAATTTCTTTTGGATTCGGTAATTTGCTCTCTCGAATCGCAATCACCGCTTTGCTAACATCTTGAATCGTTGGATTGGAAATGCCGTGTTGACGTAATTCTTCCTCAATCGCTCCGTATTGGGTGTTCACAATGGGATTTTTTGACAAGCGATAAGCTACTCGAGTAATCACAAATTGATTTTTCAAAGCGCGCTTAAACACACTTTCGCGGTAGCCAAACTGACAATCGCTTTTATAGAAACGTTTAGTCGTTCCCGATTTGATTTCGATGGCATCAAGGTATTCGAACACATCTTTGATTTCGACACCATACGCACCAATGTTTTGCATCGGACTAGCACCCACGCTTCCCGGGATTAACGAAAGATTCTCGATTCCACCCCAATTTTGCTGCACACAATGTTGCACAAATTCATGCCACACTTCGCCAGCGCCAGCTTCCACAACCACTTCTTCAGCGGTTTCTTCCACGGTGCGAATGCCGCGAATTTCGTTTCTCAACACCCACGCATCGATGTTTTGGGTAAACAACACATTGCTGCCACCACCCAAAATGAACAATTCTTTTTCTCGGGGTTGCTTCAATAGTTCGATCAATTCATTTTCCGAAGAAAAACGAGAAAACAAACTTGCTTCTGCAGCTATCCCAAAGGTATTCAATGCCTGTAAATCGATGTTGTGTTCAATCATGGCGCAAAGATATGGATTCTTTTTCTTGGATGTGAAAATGGATAGATAGGTTGGTGAAAAGAATAGAGGGAAGGAGGTGGAACTTGCAGAATTAGATTGTTTTTGCAAAGTAAAACCAAATAAATCACAGCTTCAATTTGCCGAAACTTTGAAAAAACACAAAGTTTTGGAAAATTCAGGAAGTCAATGTAATTGATTGGTTGTTGAGTAAGTATAGCGTATGTTTTCTGGGCGTTTTAACACGCTTTCCGCTGTATCTCTCTTGTATTCGTTCCGTAAAACTACACAAATACAAGAGAGGATGCCGCTACAATTACGAAGTATTCACCGACTCATTGTAAAAAAGAAAATAATCGGAGGTAATCGTTAACGCAGTTGGGGGCAGTTCGATGTCATTTATTAGGATAATTTAAAACATGTTGACCTATGTTTTTCAAAGTATAAAATCAGAAAAAAATTCAAAACGAATGAATTTTAAACAGGCTCTTAAAGTTGAGAAAAATATCAGAGTCATCAATTACAATTTCATTAGATTAACAAAGATTCGGACGACAAAACCATCAAACAAAACCCCTTCCCAAATTTCGACACGACATATTGAGAAAAATTCTCATCATCCAATAAAATCCCCAAAACCAAAAAAGGTTACCCCATCAATCTGGAGTAACCTTTCTAAATTTGAATCGAATACCTTTATTTCATTTGATACTCAAACGGAAGGCGCATTTGGATGCCTTGTAGGTTTTCCAAGCGTTGCAATTGTTTGTAGTATGTTTTCAGTGATTCAGGCAATTGCTTTGCTTCGATTTTGGCTTGCGCTTCGTCTTCGCCCAATTGTTCCAAAATCGTTTCGATTGGATCTTCTTTTTTCTCCGGCCAATACTTGATTTTCGCTTCCGAAAGTTTGGCTTGTTTTTTTGCAAAAGCTATCGCAGCGTTGATTCCACCAAGTTCGTCTACCAAGCCAATGCGTTTGGCATCTACACCTGTCCACACACGTCCGCGTGCAATTCGGTTTACTTGTTCTTTGGTCATACCACGGCCTTCTGCCACACGGCTCAAGAAATCATCGTAAATTTCGTCTACTTCTTCTTGGATGATTTTCAGTTCTTCCTCCGTTAATTTGCGGTTGGTCGACATCACAGCGTGTTTGTTTGTTTGCACGCGGTCGAACGTCAAGCCCAATTTGTTTTCGAGCATTTTTCCTGTGTATGGAATCACACCGAAAACCCCGATCGAACCTGTAATTGTTGTTGGATCAGCAAAGATTTTGTAGGCAGGAGTAGCGATGTAATATCCACCCGAAGCGGCCACATCTCCCATCGAAACGATGACTTTTTTCTTTTTGTTTGCCAATTTCACTTCACGCCAAATTTCGTCACTTGCTAAAGCACTTCCTCCAGGAGAATTGATGCGCAAAACAATGATTTTGATGTTTTTATCGTCGTTTGCTTCACGCACATATTGGCAAATTTTATTGGAAGAAAGTCCGTCTCCGTCGGTAGAAACGTCGCCTTCCGCCAAAATCACGGCAATGTTCGCGTTTATACTTTCAATAACTTGTTTGTCTGTTAATCCTTTTTTCGCATATTTTTCAAAAGAAGCCAATTCCAATTTATCTGATTCAGCCACTTTTGCTTTTTTCTTAATCAAACTGATGACTTCGTCGCGGTATTTCAAAGCGTCAATCATTTTGTATTTGACTGCATCGTCGACACGGTGAATGACCCCATTTTCAGCATATTCGTTTAGTTTTTCTGGGGCAATTTTTCGATCGGATCCAATTTCGTTTCGGATTTCACTCCAAATACTCGTCAAATAACGTTCCATTTGCACGCGGCTTGAATCCGAAATATCCGTGCGGAAATACGGTTCAACAGCACTTTTGAAATCGTTGTTTTTTCCACGAATCACTTGCATTTCAACATCCAACATGTCTAAAGTTCCTTTGAAGAAAGAAAGTTCGCTTCCTAAACCGACAAATGTCATGGTTGAACTTGGGAATCCGTAGACTTCCTTCGCAGCACTGGAAATGTAATATTCTTTTAAGGAAACAAGCTCACCGCTGTTGTAGGAAACCACAAATTTTCCACTTTTTTCGAAATCGTTGATGGCATCACGGATTTCTTTTGCAGTTGCGTAGCCACATTCGATGTTTCCGATTTCAACGAAAACTCCTTTGATGCGATCGTCTTTTTTTGCTTTTTCGAATCCGAAAAGCAAATCGCTCAACCCTACTTTCGAGTTCAAACTCAAGGTAGATTGATCAAACTTCGTACTTCCAGCCTCACCAATTTGACCGTTTAATGTTAAGTGTAAAACCGAATTATCTTCCACTTGAAACGGTTTGGATTCGCTCAATCCTCCGATTAATCCACCAAGTCCAATAAAAAATAGAACCAAACTAATAATAGAAGCAATAAGTATTGCAACCAAACTTGGCCAAAAAATGCGACCAAACGTTATTTTTTTCTCTGACATACAATTGATTGTTAGTGAGACAAATTTACAATTCTTTTTGAAACAGGGATTGGATTTTGCTTAGAAGGCAAACGAACTGTTTGGTTGGTGATTCTGTTGGACGAATGGCAACCAATCTTTTTCCTTTTCTTATTTTTGACGCATCGTTGAAAACAGCACCATGAAAATTAAAGTCATTTGCATCGGGAAAACAGGGAAAACATTTTTGGTGGAAGGAGAAAACGAATACTTACATCGATTGAAGCGTTATATTTCGGTGGAACGAATTGAAATTCCTGATTTGAAGCAAGCCAAAAGTTTGTCAGTGGACCAAATAAAAAAACAAGAAGGCGATTTGATTTTAGCCAAAGTGAATAGTGGAGATCAGTTGTATTTGTTGGATGAACATGGAAAATCATTTACATCTGAAAAATTTGCCGATTTTTTGCAACAACGATTTAATGCAGGTGGACACGCGTTGACATTGGTGATTGGAGGAGCGTATGGTTTTTCGGATGAGGTTTATCAGTCGGCTCAGGGAAAAATTTCCCTTTCAGAAATGACATTTTCTCACCAAATGATACGCATGATTTTGTTTGAACAGTTGTATCGTGGAATGACCATTTTACGTGGGGAACCGTATCATCACAGCTAAAAGGGACTACGACACTTTTTCAATCTTTTAGAAAACAAAAAGCCGAAGTTTTCACCTCGGCTTTCAATATAAAATTCAATATATATTAATTCAAAGCTTTGAAAGTTGCATCTTCTGCATATTTCAAGAATTCACGGTCTTTCAATGCTTTTGCTTTGTAAGAACCATCTTTTGCGATAGCATTTTTCAAGTTGCTAACAACATCAACTAATTTGTTGTCGCGAGCTGCAGCGATTGCTTTCAAGTAATATCCTTGAGCGCTTTCTTTGTCAGCAGAAGCATCAATCGTTTTTACAGCAGCACTGTTGTTTCCATTCAATACTTGAGCCAACGCTTTGTTGAAGTTGTTTTCACCTAAGTTTCCAACCGCATCTGCATATTTACCATCTTGGATTTGCAAGATTCCTTGGTTGTATTTCACTTCAGGACCAGCAGCACCAGCTTGAGCAAGTAAATCTTTCGCTTTTTTGCGGTCACCTTCAACACCTGCGATTGCCCCTAAGTTGTTTTTCGCAATAGCGTTGTCTTTTAAGTTGTTCGCTTTTTCGAAATTTGCTTTTGCTTCCGACATGTTGTTTTGCATGTATTGGATTGCACCTGCGTTGTTAAATGCACGGTGGTCTTTTGGATACAAACGCATTGCCTCTTTGTATAAACGCAATTTCTCGTTCATGTCAGTCGTTAAGTTGTTTGCAGTGAACAAAATTTCTTCTACATCCAATGAATCGATTGATTTTTTAGACAAAGCAACTAATTCTTCGTCGTAATAACCAGTTAAATCGTAAGTAACTTTGATTTCAGAACGACGTAATTTTGGCAAAATTGTTTTTTCAAGGAACGTAAATGTTTTAGCCATGTTACGCATTTCTTGCTCACGTTGAACAGGATCTTTGTACATTTCCAATACACGAATTACCAATTGCTTTTCGTCTTCATTCATGGAAGATTTGCTCAATTCCGCTTTGAAACCTTCCCAATCTTCACCACGACCAGCAGTTGAAATTGATTCAGCAGTAACTTTCGTACTTTTCGCTTTTTTAGCAACATCCAAAGATGCTTTTTTACCCGTTTCAGCACGATCTGTTGACAAAGATTCATTTTTACCTTGTTCACCTTCAGGGGAAGCGAAACCTACTAATGAAACACCTTTAATCGCAATTTTTGGATTTTTTTCAGCTGCTGCTAACCACGCTTCCAATGCTTTGATATCCGCATCTTTCATTTCAGCTGGACGCAAGTTTGATTTCGCTTTGTCGAAGTTGACTTGAGCGGAAGTTGATTGTTCTGTGACACGTTGGAAATTATCTTTTTCAAAAACTACTTTGAAATCTTTGTTTACCAAAAGCGGTGTGATTATCGTAGCGTCTGCAATTTTAATTGGATCGATTTGATCTTTTTCTTTTCCTCCTTTGGAGATTTTACCCGTGATCGTTAAATCGGCATTTTCAAAAGCTTCTTGGTAAGCAACAACATCCGTGTAGGTGTATTTTCCACCCGGTTTGTAATTGATTGTTGTTCCGTTACCTGTTGCTTTTTCACCTAAGAAAGTTACTGGTTTCAATGCTGTGTTCCCTAACATAGGTGTGATTTCAGCAGAAGCTTTTTTCTTGATTCCTTTTTCAGGGAAAGTTACGTCTACTTTAACACGTACACTGTCTCCGTGCATTTCTAGCGGGTTTGGAGTTACTTTGTAATCCAAATCCTTCATAAGGTCACAACTTGTAACCACTGAACCGGCAACAGCAATAAATGCCAATCCTTTGATGCTATGTTTTTTCATAATCTAAATTGGTTTCTAAGATCCATTAATCTATGCAATATTAAGCAATATTTGATTCAAAAATAATGCCGTAGGTCTTGAAAAAGCAAGAGTATTATTTAAAATTTATGTTTTTTTTTGAAATCGAAGTAACTTAAACTGTTTTCAAGAGTCATGTTTTTTGGTTTCAAAATTATTTTTTCTGGATCAATTTCAAGAAGTGGCAAATAGACAAAATTTCTTTTCCAAATAAAAGGGTGAGGAATAGCTAGTTTATCTGTGTTTATTTTTAAATCATTGTAAAACAGAATATCTATATCGATGTTTCTATCCGAGTATTTCCCGTCGATTGTTTTGTTTTTACCAATTAATTGCTCAATGTTTTCGGTAGAATTTATTAGTTCAAAAGGAGTTAATTCGGTCGTACATTCAATCACCATATTTAAAAATGTGTGTTCAGATTCAAACCCCCAAGGTTCGGATTCATATACCGATGAAATGTGGATAATTTCCCCAATTTGTTCATTAATTTCACACATTGCGTGATTTAAGTGAGCCATTTTATCCCCTTGATTGGTTCCTAATCCAAGAAAAACTGTGTTTTTTTGCATTTATTTTATTCAAATTTTCAAGTTAAACAAAGTAACATAGAAATTTTGATTTCGTTGGCTAAAATTTCAGTTATCCAGCCCAATTAGAACGATCCAATGAACGGAAATGAATGGCTTCCGCGAGGTGATTTGCACTGATGGATTCAGATGAGTCTAAATCAGCAATGGTTCGTGCCACTTTGAGAATACGATCGTATGCTCTTGCAGACAATCCCAATGAGTCCATTGCTTTGCGAAGAATTGTACTACCTGTTTCGTCGATTCGGCAAAATGTGCGTAAATCTTTACTCGACATTTGCGCATTGCAATGAATGGATGGAGTGTTTTTGTACCTGTTTTCTTGAATTAATCGTGCCGCAATCACGCGTGAACGGATATCTAAACTACTTTCACCATGTTGATCAATCGTTAATTCATCGTAACTAATTGGGGTAACTTCCACATGTAAATCGATGCGATCGAGGAGTGGACCCGAGATTTTGTTTAGGTATTTTTGTACAACACCTGGTCCGCAAACACAGTCTTTTTCTGGATGGTTGTAATAACCACATGGACATGGATTCATGGCAGCAACGAGCATGAAGCTTGCTGGATAATCGATGGTGAATTTGGCCCTTGAAATCGTTACATTTCGATCTTCGAGCGGTTGACGCATCACTTCGAGTACTTGTCTTTTGTATTCTGGAAGTTCATCTAAAAACAAGACTCCATTGTGAGCAAGTGATATTTCGCCGGGTTGCGGATAACCACCACCGCCAACGAGGGCCACATCGGAAATCGTATGATGGGGTTTTCGAAACGGTCGTTGCGTGACGAGTCCAATTTCTTTTCCCATTTTCCCTGCAACCGAATGGATTTTGGTCGTTTCTAAGGCTTCATTCAAACTCATGGGAGGAAGAATGGTCGGTAATCGTTTGGCAAGCATCGATTTTCCTGCTCCTGGAGGACCGATGAGTAGAACATTGTGGCCGCCTGCAGCTGCGATTTCGAAGGATCGCTTGATGTTGATTTGACCTTTTACATCCCGAAAATCTTCGGAAAACAAATTTATTTTTTCTTCAAAAGCGCCTTGAATATCCATGACTGTAGGAGTGATTTCGATTTCTTTGTTTAAGAAAGAAACTACTTCTCGCAACGTTTCGACACCGTAAATTTCTAAATCACCAACAATTGCTGCTTCGAGTGCATTTGCTTTGGGTAAAATAATACCTCGAAAGCCTTCTTTTTTGGCTTGTAATGCAATTGGTAAAATTCCTTTCATGGGTTGAATGTTTCCGTCTAAAGAAAGTTCACCTAAAATCAAAAAGTGTTCGAGTTCTTCCGAAAGTACTTGTTCGCTTGCGGCTAAAATACCAATAGCGATGGGTAAATCAAAGGTTGAACCTTCTTTACGGATATCAGCAGGCGCCATGTTTATGGTAATTTCCTTACCAGGAAAGCGCAGGTTGTTATTGGTGAAAGCAGCTTTGATTCGCTGGTGACTTTCTTTCACAGCGCTATCAGGTAGGCCTACAAGATAAAAATTGATTCCTTGACCAATGTTTACCTCAATGGTTATCGTTGTTGCGTCAATTCCAAAAACGGAACTTCCAAATGTTTTTACGAACATAATTGTCTAGTTAAAAGTGATTATTTACCCTAAGTTAGGAAATAAGATTCGATAAAAAAAGCCAAATGATAAAAATTATCAAATGGCTTTTCTCTTTTTATGTAGTGGAGATGGTGTGTTACTGAATACTGATTTTTACAGGTTTAAAAATGGATTTAGGGTGTTTGACTTGAATCATGTACGTTCCGATACTTAAATCTTCCCGGAAGAAATGGCTTGATATACCTACTTGGATGTCGACTGTTTGATTGTGGATTATTTTTCCACTCATGTCCATTAATATCAGTTGTGCTTGATCTAAATTCTCTTTTGTTTCAATCTGAACTTGGAAATTTCCGTTTGAAGGATTTGGAAAAACAATCATATTGTCTTCATTTGCAATTGCACAAGCTTGATATGTTTCAGTTAAAATGTGTTGTTCTCCGTTATTATCTACTTG
>CAYRMV010000069.1:0-17140 GCA_964425255.1 uncultured Flavobacteriales bacterium | reverse complement strand
GTGGCTTCGAGTTGATAATCAAAACCTTCTAGTTCGAGAATGAATTTATTTTGTTCTGATTTGAACATATAAGATGAGCCTAGGATAGAAAATTGATTTTTCCATGAATCAGCTGATTTACCATTACTTCCAATTTTATTTAAATAATTAGGTAAGTAATATAAGATGGAATCATTGTTAGTTCCAATTTTCCACTCATATTGAACTTGAAATAATTGATTTAGAGGATTTTTGACACTTGATAGAGTAACATATTTGTCTAATTGAACAGCTTCCACAATCGAGTCGAAATCAAGAAAGGAAGGTTTTATTTGAGGTGAAGTGTGTTTTCTCCAGTTTTGAGCAAAAATCGATTCTTTTCCATCAAGTGGAACAACAGGTTCGAAAGGTGGTTTTTTTAATTTATCTTTTTTTCCACTTCCTCTTTTGGAATAAATGCTCAAATAATTTTCACCTAAATATTTGTTCACTAACCGTTGAATTTCTTTTTTGTCAATTTTATCAAGTTGATTTTGAATAAGAAGGTAATCATTCCAAGAGATGTTTTGTGTAAATGATTCAACCATTAAAAGGGAACGTTCCATGTTGGATTCTAATTTGCGTTGCCATGCTTTTTGCAAGGATAATTTTGCTCCAATTACTTTTTCTTCAGTAAATTCTCCTTTTCTTAGTTGATTCAAGATTTCATCCAATAAATTGTCGGCTTCCTCGAATGATTGACCAATTATTTTGGGTATACAAAGCATCCCAAGAGCGCTGTAATCATTGTATTCAAGCGGTAAAACAGCAGCATAGGTAACTTTTCCATTGTTGGTTAAGGCATCTAACATTCCGCTTCCTTCTTCGTTGGATAACATTTGTGTTAAAACATGAATTCCAGCTATGTCTTGATCTGTATTTTTGGGAGTTCGGTATCCTCGAACGATCGCTTTGATTGGAGTAGCTTTAATTTCTAATTTTTCTTTTCCTTTGAAATCGGCTTCTTCATAAGTGGGAAAAGTGGGAACAACTCCCGTTCGCCAATCACCAAAATACGTTTTGATTTTTTGAATTACTTCGCTTGAATTAAAATCGCCTGAAAGTACCAAAACCATGTTGTTGGCAACATAATACGTTTCGAAATATTTATACATTTCTTCCAACGATGGATTTTTTAAATGTTCAGTCAATCCAATGATTGGTTGCTGTCCGTAGGGATGTTTTTTCCAAAAGTTTTGATTAAATGTTTCAAAAATGGTGTTAAACGGAGAATCCATACTGATGTTTTTCTCTTCATAAACGGTTTCTAATTCCGATTGAAAAAGACGGAAAACAGGCTTTTCAAAACGATGATCGTAAATATCCAGCCATTGTTCTAATTTATTGGATGGAAATTCATTGAAATATGCTGTGAAGTCATTTGTTGTAAACGCATTGACGTTTTTTCCTCCGATTTCACTCAACATGCGATCCATTTCATTTGGAATGGCGTATTTTCCAGCTTCGACAGAAACCAAATTAATTTGTTGTTGAAGAGAAGAACGTTTTGCTTCATCGCGTGTTTTTCCTAGAATTTCGTATAATCGAGTAATGGAATCTAAATAAATTTTTTCTTTTTCATAATCCCAAGTACCCATGGTTTCGGTTCCTTTGAAAAGCATGTGTTCCAAATAATGAGCCATTCCGGTTGCGTGTTTAGGATCATTTTTTCCACCAGCTTTTACGGCAATAACACCTGTGATAGTTGCCGCTTCGTGATTTTCAGAAAGCATGACAGTTAGCCCATTGGAGAGTTTGAATGTTTGAACATTCATGGGGTCTTCTATTGGGGCATAGTGCTGGATTTGAGCAGATAATTGAAATGAAATTCCAATTGTTAGAACAGGGATTAGTTTTATTAAATTCATGTATTTTTCTTCTAGTATGGGTGTAAAAGTACAAAATCAAGTCAATACTTGCATCATTTTGAAAATGAACAAGCAAATGAAATGGAATTAAAATAACTGTGGTGGTTGACGTAATTCTAGTTTTGCATCTTGGAATAGGGCAGAGGTAGCATTTAAACGGAAAACAAAACTTTGGTTTGTACCAATCGCATTCCAGAAAAAGGAAAGATTCCAACAATGCATATTTCGAGTTAGGGTAAAGCGTGTATTGGCAAATTGTTGATTTGTCAAATCATATGAGAGCATACTTGCTACTTTCCATCGTTTGGTGATACTCACATCTCCGTTGGCAGTCAAGGTTTGTGTACTGAGATAGTTTCGATTATCCGTTCCTGGAAGAGAAGATTTATTGGTGTTTACGTTGAGTGAATAAACATGTGAAAACACTATTTTCCAAGGAATTTCGAAATCCAGAAGCAATTCAGGATGCAGTGCATAGTATTGAAAATCGGCATTCCAGTTTTCTTGAATGGCATTTTTATTTTCTTGGATTTTTTCCCGACTCGATTTAGGAGCAAGCGTGAAAGTTGTGTTGAAATTCATCGATGCAAAACGACCTAAACCTTGATCGTTTTTCCAAGCGTATTCTTTGATTTGTTTTCCACTTGAATCGATCCAAGCATACGGACTAAAACTAGCGTCAGCAACGAAACTAATGTAATCTACGGGGTTGATTCGAAGATTTAGGCTTAGATTTGATAAATTGAAGCTGTCTCTAAAAATATCGTAATTTCCATTGATCGATAGGGCATCAATTAAACGCGTTTTTTTATATCCAGTGATCGTATCTTTTTCTGATTTTCGTTTTAATTCGAAAGTGTTATTGATTCCAAAATTGATAAAACCCGCTGACTTTGTTGCTCCTTCCGCATACATACTTCGTTCGAAAGGAGAATATGTAATGGGTTGTTTGTTGAATCCTACACTGTCTGTAATCAGTTTATTTAATTGTGGAACATAGCTAAATCCTACACTTGGGGTCAAAAGATGGCGAACAAGTGGTTTCTTTTTTCCAACAAACTGATAATAGCCATACAGAATAGTAGTTGCATTGGCTGTGATGCGTAAATTTTGAGCCATACCTACTTGACGAATGGTGTCAATAACCGTATTATTCGTTGTCTCGTCGTAACTTTTTCTTATTTGTTGAAAATTGACCTTGTTCGTATATTGAACAGACGGAGTGATTTTTAGTGCATTTTTAAATAAACCAAGTGTGGTTTGAATGGTTGTATTTTGATTAATTCCGTTTTGGAACGTTTTTGCAATGGAATCAAATTTTCGATCTATCAACAAACTATCTCGAAAAGTTGTCGCATTTCTAGCTTCCATGTTGTAAGTCATTCCAATTTCACTGATGAATTTTTGGAATGGTTTCAAACTTCCAACTTGATTGTTGACAAGTCCTTTTAGCGGATAAAAACGGGTTATATTGGTCGAAAAAGTAGGAAGAGTTACGGAGTAATTTCTTGTTTGAGTACTTTGTTTTAATGACGCTTTTAATCCCATAGTGACAGGTTTTCCTGGGAAAAAGCGATTCAAATTGATGTCAGAGTTAAAGTTGTTATTGAAATAATTTTTGTCTAGTGGATCTGTTGTTTGTTTTGGATCATTGTTTGAAATGAAGTTGACAGCACTAGAAAAATTCCAATAGGGATTTGCTTTTAGATCTTGACGGTGATTCCAAATGATGGTCGTTTTTTTACTTGCACCTTTAACAGGAAATCCAGCACGAAACTCTTCATAACGCAATTCTGTATTTCCCTCAAATTTGTACTTGATCTTATACGATGTTTTATTTCCTAATCCCCAAGAACCTCGTGTGAATGCATTGGCAAAAAGCGTTGTGTGAATGGAATCATTGATCGGAATGTAATAACCTAAATTTTGGAAACCTGAACCAAGGCTTGAAAACGGAACAATTTCTGGGAAAAGGAATCCATGAGAACGTTCGTTCGGTTTTTTTTGTGGAATAAAAATAAAAGGCAAGCCAATTGGAGTGGGTACACCTTTGATCCAGAGATTCATGGGGCCGGAAACAATTCTTTTTTCAGGAACTAAGATGGCTCTGGAAAGTTGAAAGTGATAATGGGGTTCTTCTAAATCACAGGTGGTAAATTTCCCTTGTTTAAAGTGAACTTCTTCGTTCGTTTGTCTTTTAGCTACACCCATATACAAGTAGTTTTCATCTTGTTTGATTTTTACTTCTTGGATGTATCCTTTTTTGGTTTCAAAATTATACCGAATACTAGCAGCGTCGATTTGTTCCGAACCATCAGAAAAAACGGGCATTCCAACGCGGTTGCTGTCTTTATCGAGGGTGTAGGTGGCAAGGACTTCTTTTTTTTCTAAATCAACGAGCATATAATCTGCTTTCAAATCGATTCCTTCGTATTGAAGAGAAGCTTCACCAAAAAGCTCGATTTGTTTTCGCTTAAAATGGTTGACGATTGAGTCTCTGGCATTGAGTTTTACTTGGCTTTCGAAAGATTCTTCGATGGTATAAATCGTATCCTTTTGTCCAAATCCAACAAAAGAAAAACACATTATCAACAATGCACTTAAGATAAGTTCAGATATGGAACGATTTTTGGCCAACTAATTCGATGTAATTTTGTCAATACAAGTAAAACGCTATGAATATTCGAGTGCAAAGCTATAAAATAACGCGCTTATCCAAGCAAAAATTGTTTCAATCGCACATTTTTCGTGCCATATTTTTCCTATTTGCACTTTTTTCAGCAACAAGTTTGCTGTCTCAATCCAATCAAAACGGATTACAAACAATTAAAACTGTGTGTATTGATGCTGGGCACGGAGGGAAAGATCCTGGTTGTCATGGTGCATCTGCCAATGAAAAAACAGTTTGTTTGAACATGGCGTTGAAATTAGGGGACATGATCACCAAGAATTATCCGAATGTGAAAGTGGTTTACACACGCGACAAAGATGTTTTTGTGGAATTGGACGATCGAGCGAAAATTGCTAATAAAAACAATGCGGATTTGTTTATTTGTATTCATGCCAATTCAGCTAGTCCTCAGGCATATGGAGCAGAAACGTATGTATTAGGTTTGCATCGCACAGATGCCCAACAAAAAATTGCTGATCGTGAAAACAGTACAATCATGATGGAAGATGATAAAGGAGAAAAATACAAAAACTTTGATATGTCTCCCGATGCCATTATCGCAAGACAACTTCAATTGGCTGTATATTTAGACCATTCCATTAATTTTGCGAGTAAAATACAACAAGAGTTCAAACGAATAGGACGTTATGATCGGGGAGTAAAGCAAGCTGGATTTTTGGTTCTTTATAAAACGACTATGCCATCTGTTTTAATTGAAACTGGTTTCTTAACCAATCCGGATGAAGAGAAATTTTTGAAAGACACTGCTTCCCAAACTAAAATGGCAGAGGCGATGTTTGTTGCATTTCAGAAATACAAAAACCAACTCGAAGGAGTGGATGAAATGAAAGGGGTAAAAAATCCAAGTCCTCTTGAACCAGCGAATGAAACCAAAAGTCCTGATGTTGTTCCAGGTAATTCTGTTAAAGTGAATGATGTTGTTTTCCGAATTCAAATTGAAACATCAGAAAAAAAAATACCACTAAATGCATCAAAATTCAAAGGATTAAAAATGTATGAATATGTGCAAGATAACTTATTCAAATACACAACAGGTGAATTTACCAATGACTTTGAAGCAGCAAATCAATACAAAAATGAGCTTCGAGAATTGGGTTACAAACATGCATTTGTAGTAGCTTTTCAGAACGGAGAACGCATTAATTTGGAAAAAGCAATTAAATTAGCAAAAAAATAACCGTATTTTTGTTTCTGACTATTACTTGAAGTGATTCATTAATAATCAATTAAGCGGTTTACAAAACAGAACATGAAATATTCGAAAGAGATAAAAGCAGGTATAATCAGTATATTAGCAATTGCCATGTTAGTAACTGGCGTCAATTTTCTGAAAGGAAATAGTTTTTTTGGAGGCGATGATGTGTATTATGCTTATTTTCCAAATTCAGGAGGAGTATTACCCGCAACGAATGTGATTGTTAATGGGGTTATTGTTGGTAAAATTTTGTCAGTAGATTTAACTAAGGAACAAGATTCATTAAAAAGAGTATTGATTTCATTTAATATTCAAGATGAAAATTTTAAGATTCCAAAAGGTTCTTTGATTGAAGTTGGATCCGTGGATTTGTTAAATAAAGGAATGACGATTTCACCGAATCCAGATATTTTGGGCGGTTTTTATGAACCAGGAAGTTATATTCAAGGTCACGTGACAGTTGACATGATTGCTCAAGCGAAAACCTACATCGACCCAATTACTCAAAAATTACAATCCATGTTAACCTCGATTGATCGTGTTGTGAAATCTGTTTCAAATATGTTAGATACGAATGCAACTTCATCACTTGAAGGTTCTATCAGCGAAGTTCAATTGGCTATCAAACGTTTTGGAAATGTAGCTTATGAAATTGAAGATCTGGTTCACAGTGAAAAACAGCAATTACATAAAGTGCTTTCAAATGTGGAAAGTATTACCAATAATTTGAAATTGAGCAACGAAAAAATCACAGCAATCATCGGAAATACGAAGAAAATTTCAGATGATTTAGTAACTGCTGATTTTAAAAATGTAGTGATGGATGCACAAAAAACAATTCAAAATTTAAATGTTTTACTCAAAGATGCGACGGAAGGAAAAGGTTCACTTGGTAAAATTTTGAAGGATGAACAATTATACAACGAATTAGTAAATACGAACAAAGAGTTACAAAATCTTGTTAATGATATCCAGCTACATCCAGAACGATACATTCATTTTTCTGTATTGGGTGCAAAAACAAAAGGTGTTCCTTTGACGAAAGAAGAAGAAACAAAATTGAGAAAAATATTAGAAACAACCCCGAATAATTAAGTACATGATTGCCATTATTTCATTTGCCATTCTTCTAGTTGTAGGACTAGGATTTTTTACGCAAAACGTATTAAAAGTGCGTTCGAATATTTTACTAGGTCGAGAGATGGAACGATCAGATCGTCCTGCAGATCGTTGGAGAACAATGCTTTTAGTTGCGTTTGGACAACAGAAAATGTTTACTAGACCAATTCCAGCTTTGCTACATTTGTGTATTTATGCAGCTTTTGTCATTACACAAATTGAGTTGATTGAGATTTTTATTGACGGTTTATCAGGGAATCACCGAATTTTTCGTCCAGCATTAGGAGGTTTCTACACGTTCATTATCAGTTTCATTGAAATATTATCTGTCTTAGCATTTGTTGCAACTTTAGCATTCTTAGCGAGAAGAAATTTGTTAAAAATTCCTCGTTTCGTTAAAAGTGAAATGAATGGATGGCCGAAATTGGACGCGAATTTGATTTTATTTGCTGAAATCACATTAGTAACCTTCATTTTTATGATGAATGGAGCTGATGAAGTGCTTTATTCTAAAGGTTTATCTCATGCTGAAAATTTAGGCGACGGAACGTTAGGTTTTTCCATTTCTTCTTGGTTAGGTCCGATTTTATTTGGTGGAATGGATGAATCTACGTTGCACATCGTTGAAAGAATTGGCTGGTGGGGACATATTTTTATGGTTTTTGGTTTTTTGAATTATTTGCCGTATTCAAAGCATTTTCACATTGTTTTGGCTTTTCCAAATACGTATTATTCCAACTTGAATCCTAAAGGTCAGTTTACAAACATGGAATCCGTAACTGCCGAAGTGAAATTAATGCTCGATCCAAACGCTGATCCTTTTGCTGCTGCACCAGCAGGCGATGCACAGCCACAACGATTCGGTGCAAAAGACGTAACAGATCTGACATGGAAAAACTTGTTGGATGCATATACGTGTACGGAATGTGGTCGATGTACTTCATCTTGTCCAGCAAATCAAACAGGAAAAAAATTATCTCCACGTAAAATCATGATGGACACGCGTGATCGCTTGATGGAAGTGGGAGATAATAAACGCAAACATGGAGCGGATTACGAAGACGGAAAAAGTTTGATTGGCGATTACATTACGGAAGAGGAAGTTTGGGCATGTACATCTTGCAATGCATGTGTTCAGGAATGTCCTGTAAATATTGATCCGCTTTCGATCATCGTTGACCTAAGACGTTATTTGGTGATGGAAGAATCCAAAATGCCAACAGAATTGACTGGAATGTTGACAAACATCGAAAACAACGGTGCTCCTTGGCAGTTTTCACCAGCAGATCGTTTGAATTGGAAAGAGGAAGCTTAAAAGCAAAATCGAATAGAAAAATTAGAATTTGAAATTCGTTACAAATCTTTTTGTAACCGTTGAAAAAATAAAGACAATGAGTACACCATTAATAGTACCAACCATGGCCGAAATGATGGCCCAAGGACAAACACCAGATATTTTATTTTGGGTAGGTTGTTCGGGAAGTTTTGACGACCGCGCAAAGAAAATTACCAAAGCGGTAGTAAAAATATTAAACGCTTGTAATGTCAACTTTGCCGTTTTAGGAACCGAAGAAAGTTGTACGGGTGATCCCGCAAAACGCGCTGGGAATGAGTTTACGTTCCAAATGCAAGCCATGATGAATATTCAGGTTTTGGATGGATATGAAATCAAGAAAATTGTAACTGCTTGTCCGCATTGTTTTAATACGTTGAAAAACGAATATCCTGAATTAGGTGGGAATTACGAAGTGGTTCATCACACGCAATTAATTCAAGAATTAATCAATCAAGGAAAATTAGCACTGGAAGGAGGACAAACATTCAAAGGGAAAAAAATCACTTTCCACGACCCTTGTTACTTAGGAAGAGCTAATGATGTTTACGAAGCACCGCGCAGTTTGATTGAAAAATTAGATGCTGAGTTAGTAGAAATGAAACGTTGTAAAACCAACGGACTTTGTTGTGGTGCGGGAGGAGCTCAAATGTTCAAAGAAGCGGAACATGGAGATAAAGAAATCAATGTGGAACGAACAGAAGATGCTTTGGAAACAAATGCTTCAATCATTGCAACTGGTTGTCCGTTCTGTAACACAATGATGACTGATGGAGTGAAAAACTTCAACAAAGAAGGTGAAATTCAAGTATTGGATGTGGCCGAATTAATTGCAAACGCAGCAGATTTATAAAACATGGAATTAAATCATTTTCCGGATAACGCAAAAGTTTGGATATATCAAGCGAATCGTTTGTTGAATGAAACAGAAGTAAATTGGTTGAATGAGCAAATTCAGGCATTCACCAAAGATTGGGCAGCGCATGGCACGCAACTTCGAGCAGAAGGAAAGGTTTTGAAAAATGCAGCAATTTTGTTGGTAGTAGATCAAGATATTCATGAAGCGTCTGGTTGTTCGATTGATACTTCTGTTCGATTTGTCAAACAAATGGGCAAAGAACTAGGCGTTGATTTTTTTAATCGTTTAAAAGTTTTAATTCACACGGAAAATGAAACGTTTGACTTTGTTTCGTATTCAAAATTAAAAGACACACCTCACAAAGCAGCTTTGGACGTGACAGTACAATCTTGGAGTGAGATAGATCCTTTTTGGTTGAATTAATAAAAATGATATTTTACAAATAATCGAACATAGGTTATAAGGTTGTCTAGATAATTTAGATAACCTTTTTTTTCGTTAGTCCATGCAAAACATCCTTTTACTTTTTTTGTGTTTGATAGCTGGTATACTTTTGCAAAGAGTTAAATCATGGAAAAACACGGCGTATGCTTTCAATCAGTTCGTGATTTATATATCATTACCAGCATTGGTTCTGCATTTTATTCCAACGATTTCATGGTCGAAAGAAATGCTTTTTCCTGTTGGAATAGCGTGGTTGAATTTTGCACTTTCTTTTTTATTTTTTTCATTAGTTGGTAAGAAATTTGGCTGGTCGAAGAAATTAATTGGCTGTTTGATTTTAACAACAGGACTGGGGAACACGTCGTTTGTTGGTTTTCCGATCGTAGAAGCACTTTATGGACAAGAAGGTTTAAAATGGGCCTTACTGATTGATCAACCTGGTTCTTTTGTTGTTTTAGCAACATTGGGTGTTTGGGTTGCGAGTTCATTTTCAAGTAAAAAGTTGACATCGCGTGAAATTTTGGTTAAAATAAGTACTTTTCCTCCATTCATAGCATTTATAGTGGCAATGACAATTGGTTTTTTTCAATTGAAAATTCCTGTAGAAATCGATGGGGCTTTCGAACGAATAGGAGCCACCGTTTCTCCATTAGCACTTGTTTCAGTTGGTTTACAATTGAGAATCATCAAACAGAGTAAACATTTTGGTTTTTTAGCTTTGGGATTGTTCTTTAAATTGGTTGCTTTTCCATTAATTGTGTTTTTCTTGTATCGTTTTGTTTTTAAGTTGGAAGGAATGATGTTAGGAGTTTCTACCATCGAAGCTGCCATGGCGCCCATGATAACTGCTTCTATTTTAGCTTCAACAAACGGGTTGAAACCACAATTAAGTACACAAATGATTGGATTTGGAATTCCAATTTCATTTATTACAATTGGTATTTTTTACTTTTTACTCTTGTAAGTAGTTAAAAAGAATGTTCAACTTAATCCCAGTCTTTTCCTTTTTCGATTATATCCCACGTGTGATCGGCTAGAAGTCGAACAGTTGCTACAAATTCAAAGTCGCGTTTGGATCGACCCCATTGACTGGGAGCGATTAATGAAAGTAAATAGGTTTTATTCGGTTTTTCATACAAATGATACACATGATTGATCAAAGGTTCGAAGCGCATTTCAGCTGTATAAATCCATTCGGAAATTTGTTTACGATCGGTTAATCGTTTAGCTTGGTCGGCAAGTAATTGCATTTGCTCGTAGATTTGCCCCAATTGCATATCAGTTTGATGTTCCATGGCAGAAAGTGCACGGCCTTTTAATTTCCCTTGATCTTCGGGTTTGATTAATGCACTGCCACTGTGATGCGCGTACTCGAGTGTGTGTGGATTCTCCGTAATTTTATCTTTGTCGATCGGATTGATGAATGGTTTTTCCGCTTCGTTCATATTCTTTTTTTTAATTCAACAACTCGAAGGTGATTCTGTTTAAATTACTTTCAACTAAGTTACAAAAAAGCCGAAGATTTTCTGTGAAAAATAGCAAAAAAATGAGGATAATCAGCAGAAAATAGGAGGGAAGCCGTAAGTTTGATTAAATTTGTAGAAATTCATTTTAATATGATTCTTTTTTTAAGTGACGTTGCCGGTTCAGAAATATTATTAATCTTATTTTTCGTTTTGATTTTTTTTGGTTCGAAAAGTATACCGAATTTGGCACGAACGATGGGAAGAACGATTCGTCAAATCAAAGATGCTTCCGATGAACTCCAAAATGAAATCAAAAAATCAGGAATGGACATCAAAAAAGATTTGAATTTAACAAACATCATTGAGGAAACAGCTCAAGATATTCAAGCCCCTTTGCAAAAATATACAACAGAATTGGATGAAGCCCTTCGTTTTGAACCTCCAACAAAATTTGAATCGCCAGAAATAACTGACGAAGAACTAGCTTTGAAACAAGAGCAAACAAAACCGAAGTTACCAAATTTGAATGAGGATGCTGTTCAAGAAATGGAAGAAAATTCGAATAAAAAAAATGAAACTATTTAAACACAATAAAATTCGTTTCTACAATCTCCAACCCTTCTCTTTTTCGATCTAAACTGATTTGTCCACGGTGATAATTTGAATGATTTAGAATGTGGTAGAGTATTGCTAAGTTTTCCTTTTCTTTTTGTTTCCCCTCAGAATCTGAATAAGCTATCAATTCACTCTCCAAGTCATATTGAAAATAGCTTTGTGTTTCTAAAAAATTCACTTGAGCAAGTCGTTCCATATACATCAAAGGCAAGATATCCCAAGTATTCGATTCTGCTGGTTTACCCAAAAGTCGACTCATCCAAATATGATGAACATTGATAATGTGTGATAACGTTTTTAGCGAATATTCTGAAGCATCATCTTGCTTTTGCAACAAATGAATCCAGGCCAAATTTGCTTGTAAATCGTATTCAAATTTTTCTTCTAGAAAATGAGCTAATGTCACTTATTTTAATTCTTTGAGTTGCGTAATAGTTGCTTTTGGATCTTCACTGTTAAAAACAAAGCTTCCAGCAACCAAAGCATCAGCACCCGCTTTTATCAGTTCTAAACCCGTTTCTAAATTCACACCACCATCCACTTCAACAAGAGCATGTGATCCAGTTCTGTGAATCAGATTTTTAGCTTGTTCTACTTTTAAAATGGCATTTTGAATGAATTTTTGTCCACCAAATCCGGGATTTACTGACATGATCAAAACAAGGTCTAAATCATGAATGACATCTTGAAGAAGATCAACCGGTGTATGTGGATTTAGTGCTACTCCCGCTTTCATTCCTTCTGCTTTGATGGCTTGAATGGTTCGGTGTAAGTGCGTACATGCTTCATAATGAACGGTCAAAATGGCTGCGCCCGCTTTTTTAAACTCACTGATGTACGCATCTGGATTTTGAATCATTAAATGAACATCTAATGGCTTTTTCGCATGTTTATGGATGGCTTGCATAACAGGAAATCCGAAGGAAATATTCGGAACAAAAACACCATCCATTATATCGATGTGAAACCAATCTGCATCACTGGAGTTAATCATTTCAACATCACGTTGGATGTTTGCAAAATCACAAGACAAAACAGATGGGGCAATAATTGGTTTCATTTTTTCGAGTTTTGGCGCAAAGTTACATCAAAGTCGCTTCTCTAAACCGATTTTTTGGAAAATGTTGATAAATTATCGGACTAAAATTTTGTATATACTACCACGGTAATTAAATTTGCAGCATGGAAATCAGTAAAGAACTTAATTCTCGTTTCAAAACAGTGCAACAAAAAGCAATCGTCAACATTCGTCACACTTCGAATTGGATGGCGCATCAACAAAATTCCTACATGGCACAATATGATTTATCGATGCCACAGTTCAATATTCTTCGAATTCTTCGTGGTGCAAAAGAAGCATTAAGTGTGAATACAGTGAAAGATCGAATGATTGAAAAATCACCAAATACGACACGTTTGATGGATAAATTGATTGAAAAAGAATTGATTGACCGTGTTCGTTGCGACAAAGATAGACGAGTTGTATATGTTGAAATTACTTCAAAAGGACTAGAGTTGTTGAGTAATATCGATGATGAATTTGAAAAGTCGTACTTATTTTCATCTAAATTGACTGATTCAGAAGCCCAAACATTGAGTGATTTGCTCGATAAGTTACGCTCTTAGTTCTTATTTTTTTCTCCAAATATTCTAAAAATCGATTGCATTTCTGATTGAATGTTATCTTTGTATTATGTCAAGCAAAGAGGTTAATATCCGCAACAAACGAGCTCGTTTCGAATATCATTTATTGGAAACATACGTGGCTGGTATGCAGTTGTCTGGAACCGAAATCAAAAGTATTCGTCAATCTAAAGCAAGTATTTTAGAAGCTTATTGTGTCGTTTCAAATGGAGAAGTTTGGATCCGAAACATGAGTATTACGGCATACGAAAATGGATCTTTTTATAACCATAAACCGCGCTCTGACAGAAAATTGTTGTTGAACCGAAAGGAAATAAACAAAATAGAAAAATTTCTTCAAGTCAAAGGAAATACGCTTATTCCATTGAAACTTTTTATTTCTGATAAGGGTTGGGCAAAAATCGAAATTGCTTGTGCACAAGGGAAAAAATTACACGACAAACGTCAAGATATGAAAGAAAAAGATGATCGTCGCGATATGGATCGTGCGATGAAACGTTAATCAAAAGGTTTGATCTAACGAATTGTTCGAAAAGTTAAATTGATCCGAGCAGCATTCACTTTTTTGGTTTTAGCAATTTGATGTTTCCAAAAATGCTGTGTTTCCCCTCCCATAATTAACAAACTTCCCCCTTGTAAATCCAATTGAATTTTCTCATTTGTTAGGTTGTGCCTCAAATCAAAACGACGTGTTGCTCCCAAACTTAACGATGCAATGATTGGATTTTGTCCCAATTCTGGTTCGTTGTCGGCATGCCAACCATTCGAATCTTGACCATTTCGGTAGTGATTGATCAATACAGAGTTAAATGTTAGGCCAGAAGCATTTTCAATTTGCTGTTGAATTTGTTCTAAGAGGGAAAAGTAGGGGTGTGTTTTCAAGCGTTTACCAGAATAGCCATAGGATTTTCCATCTTGACTAAAAAAAACTTCTTGACGGGGAACTGGAAACGTTTTTCCAAAAATAGTTATTTCTGTTTCTTCCCAGGGGCATTCTTTTTTGAGCGCATCAAACCAATTTTTTTGTTGTTCAAACGAAACAAAAATGGGATCGAAAATAAGCCAGCCATTACGAATTTGTTGTTGAGTCATGTTACAATTTTCCAGTGATTGCATACATAACATATCCGACTAATTCTTTGTTGTACATGTGCCAAGAATCCAAGTTGGAAAAGTCAGGAATAAGAAATTGATCCCAATAGTAATGCCTTTTTGGACCAGTATATAAATCGGTTGAATAACAATCAACGACCAGACCTGTTTTTTCGAAGCATGCTTTTGCTCTACGCATGTGAAAACCAGAAGTGATCAATAATTTCTTTTTTAGATTTGGATACGAGGTTCGTAAAATTTCTGCGGTGAATTTAGCATTTTCATAGGTATTGATTGATTTTCCTTCAACGAGAATATCTTCATTAGGAAATCCCCAAGAAACCAATATTTCTTTCATTTGTTCTGCTTCATGCAAGCCTTTGTCTGAGATATAACCATTGTCGCCAGAAATTAGCATCTTTTTTATTTTCCCTTTCTTGTATAAATCGATTGCTTGCCAAATACGATCACCTCCACGACGAATACTCAAAGTTTGAAGGTCATTGTTGTATTCACTCATTCCACCAAGAACGATTCCTACGTCATAATTTTCAATTTGAGTTGATTTTTTTCCGTGAATTTCCCAAGTTCGAATAAATTCCAATGTTATAAACGAATTGGTGAAGAATAGGAATAAAGCGAAAGTAGTTCGGATAAGTATTTTTTTACGTCTTTGGTTTTTTGTCCAAAATGACCAAATCAAAAGTCCAACTATCCATACCAGTGGATGCAGGAAAAAGTAGAAAAACTTGGATAAAATAAAAAACATAAGCAAAAAAAAGACCGTCCAATCTGAACGGTCTTCAAAAATAAAAAATATTTTAGTGCGAGTAGCTTCTTTTTTCTTTGATACGAGCTGCTTTTCCAGTTCTTTCGCGGAAGTAGAAAATACGAGCACGACGAACAGCACCACGTTTGTTAACAACGATTTCTTCTAAAAAAGGAGAAGAAATAGGGAAGATACGCTCAACACCAATGTTTCCTGACATTTTGCGAACAGTAAAAGTTTCTGTTGCGCCAGAACCACGACGTTGTAATACAACTCCTTGGAATTGCTGTGTACGTTCTTTGTTTCCTTCTTTAATTTTATATGAAACTGTAATCGTATCTCCGCTTTTGAAAGCTGGGAAATTTTTAACCTCTACTAGTTCGTTTTGAAGCTCTCTAATGATATCCATGACTCTTAATTTCTTTTATTCTCACCGTAAAACGGGGTGCAATATTACGAATAATTTCTAATAAATCTGCAAGTTATACGACTTTTTTTAGAAAAAATTCAATTATTGCTGCAAATGTACAGTTATTATTTGAATTTCAACGCTTAATTTACTTCATTTTCAACTTTAATTGAACATTTTGTCAAGTATGTAATGAAGGTTACAGTTTGTTTTCGGAAATAAACCCATTTTTGTCGAACTGAAATTTTTTGCGCATACAAATATGAACGTTTCCAATTGGTCCATACAACATTATTTCATTCTTTTCATTGCAGTTGTCTCTTTATTTGTTTCTGCTCCACTCGCATTGGTTTTAGGGATTGTATCAGCTCAATTGATTGGGAATCCTTTTGTTACGATAACAAAACCGTTGACTTCTAAAGTGTTACAATATTCTGTAGTCGGTTTGGGATTTGGTATGAACGCATCAAGTGCATGGCAAGCAGGTAAAGAAGGGGTTTTGTTTACGATGGGTAGTTTGATTTTTGTTTTTCTAATTTCCTATTTTTTCTATCGACTTTTTCGTTTAGATCGAATTGTAAGTTATTTAATTGCAAGCGGAACTGCCATTTGTGGTGGAAGTGCCATCGCTGCTGTTGCTCCAATTATAAAAGCGAAAGAAGAACAAATTTCTGTTTCATTAGCTGTTGTTTTTATTTTAAATGCGCTTGCAATTATCCTTTTTCCTTGGGTTGGTAAATGGCTCGAACTTTCACAACATGATTTTGGTTTGTGGAGTGCAATTGCGATTCACGATACAAGTTCTGTTGTAGGTGCAGCAAGTAAATATGGAAATCAAGCGTTGGAAGTGGCAACAACTGTAAAATTAACCCGTGCGCTTTGGATCATCCCTTTGTCATTTGTAACGCTGCTTTTCTTTCAAGTAAAAGGAACGAAAATAAAAATTCCTTGGTTTATATTATTTTTCATTTTTGCGATGTTAGCGAATACATTTATTCCAGCAATTTCGATGATTTCAAAAGAAATTGTTTTCATTGCTAAATTAGGTTTGAAATTGACTTTGTTTTTCATTGGTACAGGGCTCACCAAAAAAGTGATTTCACAAGTTGGTCTTAAGCCATTTTTGTTTGCAAGCATCATTTGGATTTTCATTTCAATAAGTAGTTTGTTGGTGATTTTGTTAGTATGAATTTGAATAGTTTAATTTATCTAACTTTCATTACCTTTACTTTTCAAATGAAACACTATTTTCAACTTCAAAAAACACTGTTGGCTCGCAAATCCAAAGAAATTGGGTTGAATCCTATTTTGGGTTTAAGTTTACTGTTTTTATTTGGTGTTATTCTTCCTTTTGTTATTCAGCCAATTACAGATAGAGTTGCATGGGGAATTGTATTTTTAGCTTCAATTATAATTTTTCAAAATATTCAGCGCGAAAAATCGGATTTTTTACAAATGCAAGTTGGTCGAAAGCAATTGAAAATCATTTTACTATTAGAAAATGGATTACTTATTTCGCCTATTTTGGCATTTTTGATTATTCAACAACGGTTTTTATCGGTCGCAATCATTTTTTTCGGGATGATTGTTTTGTCATTATTTCCTCTTTCACAATCT
>CAYRMV010000068.1:0-17354 GCA_964425255.1 uncultured Flavobacteriales bacterium | reverse complement strand
AAACTGATAATTAGATAAATAAAAACAATGTATGAAATTTACTTAAACGACAACTTGTCTTTTATTTCAACGAAAAAACGACAAACACATAGATGAATTTCCAACGTAAAATGAATCCGAACCAAACGGAATATGTACTTTTGTTTTCATGTCTTTGTCCACAGATACATATTATACTTTAGCTGAAATCTCAGAAGGAATTTACAAAGAAAAAGGCTCGAAATTCATTGCGTACGCTGTTCCTTGTTATTCCGAGGAAGAAGCAAAAAATTACTTAGAACAATGGCGAAAGGAACATCATCAATCGCGGCATGTCTGCTATGCGTATCGCTTTGGATTGGATAAAACAATCTACCGAGCAAATGATGATGGCGAACCTTCCAATTCAGCAGGAACGCCTATTTTAGGCCAAATTCAATCCTTTGATTTGACAAACATCTTAATTGGAGTAGTTCGTTATTTTGGTGGTACGAAACTAGGAGTTGGTGGATTGATTCACGCTTATAAAACAGCAGCCAAAGAAGCAATCGAAGCAGGAAAAATTACAAAACAACAGGTTTTTAAACGCTTTCAACTCGAATTTACATACGATGAAATGCCTGCCGTAATGTCGTATTGCAAACAACAAAATGCACACATTCAAGAACAGCTTTTTGATTTGACTTGTCGGTTAATTTTGGCTATTCCTTTATCTAAATCCACTTATTTTGAACTTGAAATTCCTGAAAAAGTAACAGTAAAACCCTTAAATGAAATCCCTTATTTATGAATTTTCTACGTCAATTAATTGAAGTGCGAGGTGCATCCAGTGACGAAGCTCAAATCAAAGCATTTATCTTAAATTACATTGAACAAAACAAGTCTTCTTGGCACGTTCAACCCGAAATTATTTCGGATGAAAACAGTGTTCAAGACGGAATCATCTTGGTTTTTGGAAAACCCAAAGCAGCGATTTTTGCACACACCGATACAATAGGCTTTTCGGTTGCCTATGGTCATAATTTGTATAAAATTGGCGGACCGCGCGCCATCGATGGCTATCAATTGGTTGGATCCGATTCACAAGGTGAAATTGAAACCGAATTGATGGTGATTGAAGACGAGCATGGGAACAAATCTTTGCAATATGTCTACGACCGTGAAATTGATCGAGGAACAATCTTGACCTTTAAACCAGATTTCCACGAAAATGATCAGTTCATTCAATCTCCTTATTTGGATAACCGTTTAGGTGTTTGGTCTGCATTAAAAGTTGCTGAAACATTGGAAAATGGAATCATTGTATTTTCCACTTACGAAGAACATGGTGGTAATTCCGTTGGATTTTTAGGTCGCTACATTTGGGAAAACTATGGGGTTCGCAAAGCGCTAATTTCCGATATCACGTGGGTTACAGACGGAGTAAAACACGACGGTGGTGTTGCTATTTCAATGCGTGATTCGGGTTTACCACGTAGAAAGTTCTTAAACCAATTGATTGCCTGGGCAGAAGAGTCGGGTATTGATTTTCAACTGGAAGTAGAATCCAGCGGCGGTAGCGATGGCACTATGTTACAAAAAACAGATTTACCGTTTGACTGGGTTTTTATCGGTGCTCCCGAGGACAATGTTCATACGCCGGATGAACGCGTATACAAATACGACATCATGTGCATGGTCGAAATGTATCGCTATTTGATGGCACGCCTGCATGAGCATTCAGCAGTTCTCTAAAGTATTTCTTAATTTTTACACTCAAAAACAAAAGGATGTCTCGAAAATTCGGACATCCTTTATACTACTACCACCACTTTGATTTATGAAATCTGTTTTTTTAAAACAAGTTAATTTTAATTTTGTTTATTTCCTTAGCCTTTTATTCTTCTTTCAATACATTTTTACCAGCAATCCAACCGGTTGTCCAAGCGGCTTGGAAGTTAAATCCACCCGTAACACCATCGATATCAAGCACCTCTCCGGCGAAAAAAATACCCGGAATTTGTTTGCTTTCCATCGTTTGAAAATCAATTTGATCCAAAGAAATTCCACCGGCAGTAACAAATTCTTCTTTGAAGGTTGTTTTTCCATTCACGGTATACACATCGTTGACCAAATTATTAATCAAGCGGTTTTTTCCTTTTTTCCCCAATTCTTGCCAACGAGTTTCCAAGGAAATTTCTGATTTTTCAAGCAAAAATTCCCACAATCGATTCGCAAACGAAAAGGGATTCCAATTGGTCATTTTTTTCGCCCCCTGCTGCTGAATGGTTTGTTCTATTTGGTTCCGAACAGCATCTTCTTTCTTATCGTGCAACCAATTAATTGAAACATCAAATGCATAGTTTTTTTCGGCAAGAATGCGTGCGCCCCAAGCAGATAATTTCAATATGGCGGGTCCACTCATCCCCCAATGCGTAATCAACAAAGGCCCATCCGCAATTAATTTTGTTCCAATTATTTTTGCCGTAGCGGGTTCCACCACAATCCCCATCAGTTGTGTAATTGGATTTTTGGGCATATTAAACGTAAACAAAGACGGCACTGGTTCAACAATCTCGTGCTGAATCCATTCCAAATTGGCGCGTTTTGGCTGTCCTCCTGTGGTAATAATCATCCGATTACAGATCAATTGAGAACCATCTGTTAATTCCAACTGAAATGTATCATCCGCCTTTTTATCATAGGAAACAACTCCTTTTTGTATCATGATCTCGATTTGTAACCTCTTTGCTTCATACAAAAAACAATTGATAATCGTTTGTGAGTCATCTGACTTTGGAAACATGCAACCATCGGGTAAGGTAACCAAATCAACACCTCGTTCTTTGAACCAGTCTACGGTCGATTTAGCATTAAATTGTTCAAATGCTTTTCGAAGTTGCTTTCCACCTCGCGGATAAAATTCAGTTAAGGCACGATTGTCAAAACAAGCATGTGTTACGTTACACCTGCCGCCACCCGAAATTTTGACTTTACTTAAAACTTTGTTCGATTTTTCGAGAATGATGACCCGAGATTTAGGAAAATGTTCTTTCGCTGAAAGTGCGCTAAAAAATCCAGCTGCTCCTCCTCCAACGACAACAATTACGGGTGTTTCTATCATGCGGCGAAGGTAATAAAAAAAGGACTCCCTTGCGAAAGTCCCATTCTCATTAACCTGTAGATGTTAATAATTGATCCGTATTCTTATAACGCAAGCAGTCAAAGAAGGTTTCATTTTTTTTGAAAAAAAAAGAAGAAAAAATAGTTTTTACAATTATGCTTTTCGAGGAGTCAAAATGACAAAGACTTCACTTCCTTGCCTTGGCAGAATGGAATTGTAACAAGTTTCCATTTTTTCTATCTGAAAATGAGACGAAAACAATGCTTCGTATTCTTTCATACTTCCACCAAATGGAGGTCCGGATTCAAATTCGCGGTTAAATAAGACCCCTACCAATTTTCCATTGGGTTTCAAAATCGAATGCATTTTTTCCACATATTCTTTTCTTCTACTTGGATGAATGGCGCAAAAAAATGTTTGTTCTAAAATCAAATCAAACGATTGACCTAAGTCAAAAAAATCACCCAACAAATACTGATTAGCTGGAAAATGAGGAAATAACTCTAAAAAATGCTGTTTCGATTCGGGAACAAAATCCAAGGGAAACACTTCCTTGAAACCAGATTCAAAAGCAAAATTGGCTTCGTGACCAATACCAGCACCTGGAATCAAAATCGAGATTTCTTTGTTGGATACCTGTTCTAAATATGTGGTAATGGGTGGAGAAACAGAACCAATGTTCCAGCCTGTTTGATTATTTTCGTAGCGATTTTTCCAAAAATGTTGTTCCATACTTAAAAAGGATATCCAATACCAAAATGGGGTTGAATCACAAATGGGTTACTGGGAATACGGTCCATAAAATTGGCTCCATACACCGCTTCAGCTTGCTGATAATAGGCCTCTTTCGATTGAAAAATCCACCTGGATCCTTCGGGTAACGCTGGATTGGTCAATGGAATACCAAAATCAGCGCGAACAATGAAATATTCAAAATCCATACGAATACCAAATCCGGATGTTAATCCAATTTCTTTGTACCACGTTTTCGAAAATTGAGCTCCCGGTCTTTCAGGATCGTCGTTATAAGTCCAAATGTTGGATGCATCTAAGAAAACAGCACCGCGTAATCGCTTTGAAATTCCAAAACGAAATTCGCCAAATGCACCCAATCGAATATCACCGATTTGGGTAAATGTCGGAACTGAATCATAATACACTTGGTATCCTCCTGGTCCTAACGTTCTCGCTTGCCAACCGCGGTTATCGTTTGTTCCTCCTCCAAAGAAACTGTAATCGTAAGGCAAGGATGTTTTTGTATTCAAATACGGAATTCCCATTCCAGCCAAAGCTCGGAAATGCAGGGAAGTTCGTTTCCCTAATGCACGACCTAAAACCAATTCATTGTCTAAGCGAACAAAGTTTGAATACGGCACACCGAAAACCATGCGTTGTCCTGTTGCACTTGTGTCTTTTTTACTGATGTAATTGAGCAACAAACCGGCATTATCGATGGATGTATTGAAGGCAACAGTCGTTTTTCCTGTGCGAATTTGCTTGTTGTTGAATTCCAAAACAAACTTAAAATCTTGCCAGATAAACTGATCACTGTATGCATTTCGGAAAAACAAATCGTTGTTAGACTGTAATTGTTGCTGAAAAAACGGGCTGAAATTATCCAAAGATACAAATTTGATCACGGGAGGAAGCAAAATCATTCCTTTTACAACTTGTGTTTTTCCACTGTTTAATTGAAATAAATAATTCAACTGAAAAGAAGAACGCGAAAAATCTTCTCTTCGTTGATAATTGTATGCAATGGAAAAAATCGTTCGAGGATTTTCTCTTTTCTTTAGTTTCACGAAGGAAAAAGGAAAAATTCCGGGTAATTCAAGTTTCGCTGTTGGTCCGATTTCAAAGGTGTTGAATGTTCTACCCGAAGACTGTGAGTTACCCGTAATATCTTCTTGAAAAACGGGTGGTTGCGACTCAAAACCACCACTAAAACCAACCACTAATCGGGTTGAATTTTTAGATAGATTTTTGTTAGTGTAATTGAACGAAGCAGAAACTCCTAAAAGACCATTCGAATTGGTTGCTCTTGGCTCAAAACGGAAAACATGTTTTTTAGCTGGAATCAAATAATAATGAACATCCAATTTGTTTGTCCCTGGAATTTCGACCAAAACGGGTTTTATGGTTTGAAACAAATCCAATTGAACTAAGCGTGTATATGTTCGTTCCAAGTAATATTCTTTGTAATAGTTGGTTTGTTCTAAGAAATTCTGTTGTTCTAAAATCGCAGGATCGACCGAGGGTGTGCCATTGTATAGAAAAATAGCTTGACGAAGCGGATTCAATGTATCTTTTTCTTCCGGAATATGTCGATTGATTTTCTCTTTTCGATCAAAGTAAATATCATCGAAATAAAGAGTATCAAAGGTTTGTAAGTAGTTGTTTTCGTCGTAAATATTGAGGTTTCTTTCTTGACAAAATGCAGCAAAACTAGGAGCTTTATCAAAAAAAGTGGTGTCAATTAAATGAAAGTAAACTGTTCGGATTTGAGTCACTTGATGTCGAACAAAAGTAACACTGTCCTTACTTGCCGCCACTTTGATTGGTCGATCGGAAAACTCGATTCCAAGCAAAACTCTACCTGGTTTTTTGAGCGTATCCGCACGAAAATTAATGTTAGCTGCTGTAAAACCATAAAAACATTCGTCGCGCATAAAATTGGCAGCAGCATTTCGGTGATTTTGCAAAATATCCGAATCGAAAAATTCTCCTACAAGAGGTTTATAATCGGCTTTCCGCATGTATCGAAGATAAGTAGCTTTGATATTTTCATTGCCTCCTATTAAGAAAATACTATCAATAATCATCGGATTTCCGGATTCTACTGCAAAGTTTAGCTTTGCTTTTTTACCGTTGCGAGATGTGTCGATAAAACTAGTCACTTTTGCATTGAAATATCCCCGTTTACGCATGTAAATCTCCAATTGGTCGGTCGATCTACGGTAATTTGAAGTATCTACAAAAACGGGAGCTTCACCATATTTGTATTTCAACCATTCGCCAAAAAATCGTTTTGGATTCAGCGTATCTTTGAGCGTGATTATCTTTTCGCGATAAGTTGCATCTCCTCGTTGAATTGCTTTTTGAATTCGCTTGTCGTTAATTCTTTTTTGTTTGGCTAAACGTTCGTTGTTTTTGTTGCGCAATTGCACATTTTTCTCTTTCCTTTTTTGAGCAACATGAGTCGAATCCAAAAACCAAAAGTTGGATTGATTGGCAATTAAGCGAAAAGGAATTCCAGCAAATCTTCGGTTAGGTTGTTGCCGTAAGGAAGCTTCCAAACCTTCAGTTGTGGTATTTTTAGCGGAACGGTTGATTTCTAACTTGTTTTTTTTCAACAATAATTTTCCTTCAGGCACATGTTTTGACACAATGTGACAAGCAGAGAGCACTAGAATTAGGCAAGCCCAAATAAAATATGTATGTTTGAAGCGAAACAAATTGTTCATTTTAAACGCAAAAATAGTAAAAAGCCTGTGTATCCATGATTTCAAAAAGCAATATCAAAGAAATTCGATCCTTGGGGCAAAAAAAATTCAGAGATCAACTCGAAATTTATGTCTTAGAAGGAGAAAAAATGGTGCATGAAGCACTTTCTTGGATTCCGAATGAATTGGTTCACGTGTATCATACTGCTGAATTTTGGAATGAAAAAATCGCATCAAATTCCATTCCACATACGGAAATTTCAGAAAAAGAGTTGAATCAAATTTCTTTTTTGCAAAGCCCAAACAAAGCACTTGCATTAATTCGCAAACCCAAGCAAGTAATAAAGCCAGCTGATTTCTTCCTTGTTTTGGATGAAGTTCAAGACCCTGGAAACATGGGAACAATTTTACGCTTAGCGGATTGGTTTGGCGTAAGTCAATTGATTTGTTCTAAAGGAACAGTTGATTGTTTTAATCCAAAAGTGGTGCAAGCAACCATGGGAGCCATTTTTCGAATTCCTGTTCATTATGTTGATTTAGCTTCTTGGCTAGACGCTCAAACATTACCCATATATGGCGCTTTGTTGGAAGGAGAAAATGTATACTCACAAAAATTAAATCCGCATGGAATCTTGATTTTAGGCAACGAGGGAAAGGGAATAACCAAAGAAATTCAACAAAAAATTACTCATCCCATCTCCATTCCTCGTTTTGGATCAGCGGAATCTTTAAACGTATCCATGGCTGGAAGTATTTTACTTTCTGAATTCTACAGAAACGCTACGCATTAATTCCCATCGACTTAGCAACTGCATCCACACATTTCATTCCATCAATCGCAGCAGAAATGATTCCCCCCGCATATCCAGCTCCTTCTCCACACGGAAACAAACCTTCGATGGTCGGGTGCATACACGTTTCTGGATTTCGTGGAATTTGAACGGGCGAACTTGTTCTCGATTCTGGCGCATGCAAAACAGCGTCATTGGTTAAGTAACCAGGCATTTTTTTACCAAAATCAACAAAGGCTTTTCGCAAGCGATTGGCAATCATGGGAGGTAAAACTTCATTCAAATTGACACTTACAATCCCTGGTTGATAAGAACTTCTTGGAAAATCGATTGACTTTTTATTATCTACAAAATCCTTCATGCGTTGCGCGGGAACTTGTTGTGTTTTTCCAGCTGCTTCCCAACAAGCTTTTTCCACTTGTTGTTGAAATTCCAAACAAACAAATGGATTTTTATCTGAATTTGGAAAATCCGTTGGATCCACCGAAACCACAACCCCTGAATTCGAATACGGATTATTTCGTTTAGATGGCGACCACCCGTTTGTAACCACTTCTCCCGGCTCGGTAGCACATGGAGCAACAATTCCACCCGGACACATACAAAAAGAATATACTCCTTTGTCTTCCACTTGCGTCACCAACGAATAGGAAGAAGGAGGTAAAAATGCATCATTTACACGTCCGTGATACTGAATTTTATCGATTAATTCTTGAGCATGTTCGATCCGAACTCCCAAAGCAAATCCTTTTGCATCCAAACGAATGCCTTTTCTATGCAATAAATAAAAGATATCTCTTGCAGAATGGCCTGTTGCCAAAATAAGGTGAGAAAAGGTGAATTTCGTAGTGCTATTTATTTCAATTCCAGTCAAGTGATTGTTATCCAAAAACAAATCGGTTAATTTACTTTCAAAGTGTACTTCTCCACCCCACTTTCGGATTTCCTCTCGCATGTTCACAATGATTTGAGGCAATTTATTTGTCCCAATGTGTGGATGCGCATCGACCAAAATATCTTCATCTGCTCCGAATTCAACAAACCACTGCAACGATCGAAGCACATCACCTCTTTTTTTAGAACGTGTATACAATTTTCCATCGGAATATGTTCCCGCACCACCTTCACCAAAGCAATAATTTGATTCCGAATTGACAAGTGATTCTTTATTCAATTTAGCCAAATCTCTTCGGCGAGCGCGCACATCTTTTCCTCGTTCAAAAACAATCGGTTTTAACCCAATTTCCAAAGCTCGTAAAGCAGCATACAATCCAGCAGGTCCAGCACCAATAATAGCGACAGCTGGTGCATTCGAAACATCTTTTGGAAAAAAAACGGATTCTTTATTGGGTAAAACTCCATTTTCATAAACTTCAAAAGTAGCATTCACTTTGATTTGACGCTTTCGCGCATCGATGGATCTTTTTTTCCAAACGAAGGCAAAATGATCGTTTTTTAAGTGAAGTTCTTGAGAAATCCGCGTCCGAAGATAAACCTCGTCTTTTGCTTGTTCGGGTGTTACTTGAATTTGAAGTTGTTGCATATGGGTGCAAAGGTAGAAAAAATGCGCTTTTCTTATCCTTCAAAAATAAGAGAAAACCACCAAACTCGATTGTATAATTTATCCAATGGCTGACTTACTTTCGAAAAGTCGTGAATCAAAACGCTGTTAAAACTATGGGAAAATTTAATTTCTAATCCCAATTTGAAGTAAGGCATAAAAAATTCAACTCCTCCACCTACTTGCCCTTGCCAATCTTCTCGTTTAATCTTTACAAATGGATCGGTGAATGATTGGGCGGCATCTTCTTGCGTTTGTAAATCCAAGGAATATTGAATACCACCAAGAACATAACTTGCGAAATTGTTATACCTTGTGGTTCTAAATTGAAGCATTAATGGAAAATCCAAATTCGTAGAATTTACACGCTCTTCATTAAATTCCTCTAAATTGGGAGATTTCGTTTTGTCTTCGTATTGGTAGCGCAAAACACGCTCTTGAAATGATAAAGTTGGAATAAAACGCAATCGAACGACTGGATGACCAACTTTCAACGAAGTAACAATTCCTACTTGACCACCAGGTTGTTTGATGTTTTCAATACCCAAAACACTGTAATCTTGATATGCGGTCAAAGTTGGATAGGTGGTGAAATCGGCTGTATTTACTCCCAAAGTAAAACCGAAATGCAGCAAACGTTGATCAAATTTACGGTAATTCCAAGGCTTTTCTGCTTGTGAAAAACCAAGTTGACACGATAAAAGAAAAACGATGTACAGAAATTGACGCATAAAAATGTAACGCTTATCCACTTGATTTTATTTTGTTCCAGAGTAAATTGTTGCAATTCCTCCTGATACTAACGTGGATTGTACGTTTTGGTAACCCAATTTTTCTAAAATTAATTCAAAGTCTCTTCCTTCTGGAAAAGCTGCAACTGATTCAGGTAGATATGTGTAAGCACTTGCATCTTTTGAAATTCGTTTCCCAAAAAATGGAATCAAATACTGTGAATGAAAAGCATAATATTGTTTCACTGGAAATTTCTTAGGTTTGGAGAATTCTAACACGAGTAATTTTCCTCCTGGTCTAACTACGCGAAGCATTTCACTTAAGCCTTTTTCCAAATTCTCAAAATTACGAACACCAAAACCAACCGTCAACGCGTCAAAATAATTGTCTTCAAATGGTAAATCTTCTGAATCCCCCAAGCGCATGGAAACAATGTTATCTACACCGCGTTTTTTCATTTTTTCACGGCCTTTTTCCAACATTCCTTCCGAAATATCGATACCAACTACTTCGTTGGGAGTTAATTTCAAACTTTCAATAGCAAAGTCACCCGTTCCTGTGGCAATATCCAAAATTCGTTTTGGTTGAATTTCTCGAAGCATTTTAACTGCTTTTTTACGCCACAATTTATCAATCCCAAGGGATAGAAAATGATTCAAAAAATCGTAACGCCCAGAAATGTTATTAAACATTTGAGCTACTTCTTCTTTTTTGCTTTTACCCTGTTCGCCGTATGGTTTTACTTCTTTTCTTTCCATGATATCTTGTAACTGTTGAAGTTCTTTACTTTTTATTTCTTCAACCACTTTGTCAAATGAACAATTTTATGAGGATAAAGTTTACCCAATGATCACTCCCTCTGTCTCTTTAATTTCTTTTTTCAGCAACTCTTTTTGTATGCTAACAACACCACTTTCTTCGCAAACTAAACCTCCTGCTAAATTGGCAATTGCTGCAATTTGACGAAGTGATAATCCGCAAACCAAACACAAGGTTGCCACGCTAATTACTGTATCTCCAGCACCACTAACATCTGCTATGTTTCGAAGATGTGCAGGAACATGATGCTTTTCTTGTGATGAAGCAATATAAACTCCATGTTCTGAAAGCGTTACAAAAGAAATCGCATTATTCAATCTCGCTTGTAATTCTATTACTGCCCCTTCAAATTCTTGTTTGTTCTCAAAAGAAATATCCTTTTGCAAACCATCGCGAAGTTCTTTTAAATTGGGCTTAAACAAAGTAACCCCGACGTAATTTAAAAAGTGATCTTTTTTTGGATCGACTGTTGTTAAAACATTGTTTTCTTTACAGAGTTGGATCACTTCTTTGATTAAACGTGGAGTAAGTAACCCTTTGTTGTAATCTTCGAAAATCAAAGCATCTAAGCCCGATTCAATCAATTTTTTCAATTGGTGTAACACCTGATTTTCTTCTTCTTCCGAAATCAAATTCGTTTGTTCCGAATCAATGCGAATTAATTGTTGGTTATTTCCAATTATTCTCGTTTTAACAGTCGTTTTGCGTGTAGTGCTTTTCCAAATTCCATCGGTTGAAATACCTTGATCTTCGAGTAAATGAACCAATTTATCTCCATATTCATCAGCACCAATCACCGAACAAATTACAGCTTGTGCTCCCAGCGAAACTAAATTCAACGCTACGTTTGCTGCTCCACCCAATCTGTCTTCTGTTTTAGCCAAATTGACAATGGGAACCGGTGCTTCAGGACTAATCCGATTGACTGTTCCACGCATATACGCATCGACCATCACATCTCCTAAAACCGCTATTCGCTTGGTTTTAAATGCGTCAAATAATTGATCTACATGCATCGATTAATTCAATTTTGCTAAAGCATTTTTCACACGAGTCATTGCTTCCATCAACGTTTCCTCTGATGCGGCATAGGAGATGCGAATACAATTTGGATCACCAAAAGCTTCACCTGTAACCAAGGCTACCAAAGCCTCATTTAACAAATAAATGCACAAATCTTCAGCAGATTGAATTGTTGTTTCACCGTATTTTTTACCGAAAAAAGAGGAAATATCTGGAAATACATAAAATGCACCTGTTGGTGTATTCGTTTTTACTCCAGGCATATCTCTCAAACGATCTAACACCATGTCACGGCGATTTTGGAAAGCTGAAATCATGTCCTTTAAAACCGAAGGATCAGCATCCATTGCAGCTATAGCCGCACGTTGTGTAATTGAACAAGTTCCCGAAGTAAATTGTCCTTGAATTTTATTACAAGCATCCGCAATCACTTTGGGTGCCCCAATAAAACCAAGTCTCCAACCTGTCATCGCCCAAGCTTTTGACACACCGTTTATAGTCACTACTTGATTGTAAATCTCATCGAATTGAGCCAAACTTTCGTGTTTCCCAATAAAATTAATGTGTTCGTAAATTTCATCCGAAATCACCACTAAATTGGGATATTTAACAATAACATTTGCCAAAGACTTTAATTCTTCTTTCGTATACACCGAACCAGTTGGATTACAAGGTGTTGAAAAAATCATCATGCGCGTTTTTGGCGTTATTGCAGCTTCAAGTTGCTCAGCTGTAATTTTAAAATCAGTCTCAATTCCAGCATGAACAACGATTGATTTTCCTTCCGCTAATTTGACAATCTCCATGTAGGAGACCCAATACGGAGCAGGAATAATTACTTCATCACCAGGATTGATGCAACTCATTACCACATTCGCAATGGATTGTTTTGCTCCTGTTGAAACGACAATTTGATCTTTTGTATATGTGAGTCCGTTGTCACGAAGAAATTTTCTTGAAATACTTTCTCTCAAATCATCGTAACCAGAAACAGGCGTATAAGTCGTGTAATTCTGATCCATCGCTTCCTTCGCCGCTTGTTTGATGAAATCCGGTGTAAAAAAATCCGGTTCCCCCAAACTCAACGAAATAATGTCTTTCCCTTGTGCTTTTAATTCACGCGAAATACGTGACATCGCCAAAGTAGCAGACTCCTCCATTGCATTAATACGATCTGATAATTGAATCATCTTTTTGATTTTGATAAAATACAAAACTATAAAATTTGCATGGATTAAACTGTTTCAATTGAATTTTCTTGCTTACGTGAACTTATTATTGTTCATTTAAAACTTATTCAGACATGGTTGTTGGTATCTTTCTGTGGGATAAAAAGAAAAAAAGACTGTGGGATGAAAAAAAAAATTATTTTTGCATCGCTAAAATTGCAAAGATGTTAGAAAATTTATCAGGAAAAGAATTAAAAGAACAATTTAAATCAAACAAACAATTGCGTTTCATCACAATTGGTGTGGGTTCTGTTTTGGTGTTAGTGTTAGGTTATTTTGCTTACAAACAATTTGTATTTAAACCTGCTGAAGAAAAGTCAAACGAAGCTTTATATCCTGGTTTGAACTATGCAGCTAAAGATTCTACGGATCGTGCAATTGAAGAATTAGAGCCTGTTGTAAAAAAATACGATGGGAAAAAAGGAGGTGAAAACGCACAATTTACCCTTGCTCGTCAATTCATGAACAAAGGTGAATACAAAAAAGCCTTGGAATTATTGGAAGGTGTAAAAGTTCGTGACACGTATGTTCGCATTTACACGATCGGTTTACAAGGAGACTGTTATTCAGAAATGAAAAACTACGAAAAAGCACTAGATTTATATTTAGAGGCTGCTGATGCAGATGAAAACGAAAAAACAACTCCTGAATTTTTGTTTAAAGCGGCATTGGTTGCTGAGGAGATGAAAGACTTTGAACAAGCAAACGAATTATACACACGAATCAAAAACGAATTCAAACAATTCGGTGATATGAAGTCAATTGACAAATATATCGCTCGTGTGAACGTTACTAAAAAATAAAAAGTGGCTACAATTCACAAAAATTTATCGAACTATTCGAAAGAAGATGTTCCTAACGGTGCCGATTTTAAAGTCGGCATTGTTGTTTCTGAATGGAACGATTCCATCACTTCAAATTTGTTAGCAGGTGCCAAAAAAGCTTTGTTAGAAAATGGAGTTCCAGAAGAAAATATATTGATTCGCTGGGTACCAGGTGCATTTGAATTACCGCTTGGTTGTCAAATGATGCTCGACAATACCGATGTAGATGGCATAATTGCCATTGGAGTCGTTATTCAAGGCGAAACACGTCACTTCGACTTTGTTTGTCAAGGAGCTACAGAAGGAATCATGCAAGTGAACTTGGAATACAATTCACCTGTCTCATTTTGTTTGTTAACAGACAATACAATTCAACAAAGTATCGATCGATCAGGGGGAATTCATGGAAACAAAGGGACTGAATGTGCTATTGCTTGTATGAAAATGATCGCATTGAAAAAGAGTTTTGAACTTTAATACACTGAAAAAATGACCTTAATCAAATCCATTTCAGGAATCCGCGGTACCATCGGAGGTGCAGTCGATCAAAATTTAACTCCTGTTGATGCAGTAAAATTTGCTGCTGCATACGGAACTTGGCTCAAAAGTGTCAATCCAAATCAAAAATTACGTGTCGTAATCGGACGTGATGCCCGCTTGTCTGGCGCAATGATTTCCAATTTAGTGAGTTCAACATTAATCGGATTGGGGATTGACGTACTAGATTTGGGCTTGTCAACCACACCAACTGTTGAAGTTGCTGTTCCTATGGAAAATGCACATGGTGGTATCATTTTGACTGCAAGCCACAATCCTAAACAATGGAATGCACTTAAATTATTGAACAGCAAAGGTGAATTTATCTCTGGAAAAGAAGGTGAAACGATATTAGATATCGCTTCAAAAGACGCATTTACTTTTGCAGAAGTAGACGATTTAGGTACCATTTCTTACGACGATTCTTACATCGACAAACACATCGAAGCGGTGTTAAATCTCCCTTTGGTGGACAAAGTAGCCATCGAAAATGCGAATTTTAAGATTGTTGTCGATGCCGTTAATTCAACAGGAGGAATCGTCATACCTAAATTATTGAAAAAACTAGGTGTGAATGATGTTGTTGAATTGTATTGTGAACCAACAGGTCATTTCCCTCACAATCCAGAGCCATTGCCAGAGCACTTGACTGATTTGGCAGATAAAATCAAGGAAACGAATGCAGATTTAGGAATCACAGTAGATCCTGATGTTGACCGATTAGCTATGGTTTGCGAAGATGGAAGCATGTTTGGGGAAGAATACACTTTGGTAGCTGTTTCCGATTATGTTTTGAATCACACTCCTGGAGCAACCGTATCTAATTTATCCAGTACACGTGCTTTGCGAGATATCACTGAAGCTAAAGGTCAAAAATACTATGCAGCAGCAGTTGGTGAAGTAAATGTGGTTGAAAAAATGAAAGCTGTACAGGCAATCATTGGTGGTGAAGGAAATGGTGGTGTTATTTACCCAGAACTTCATTACGGTCGTGATGCCTTGGTTGGGGTTGCTTTGTTTTTAACTCACTTAGCAAAAATGAAATTGACTGCAAGTCAGTTGCGTGACTTCTTCCCTACTTATACCATTTCTAAAAACAAAATTGAATTAACTCCAGAAATAGATGTTGATGCTGTTTTGGCAAAAATGGCGAGTAATTATGCGCACGAAGAAGTAGATACAACCGATGGTGTCAAAATTTACATTGCTAACGAGTGGGTACATTTACGAAAAAGCAACACAGAACCTATCATTCGCATTTATGCAGAAAGTGTAAACGAAACAAAAGCAAACGAACTCGCTCTTCGCATTGTAGAAGAAATCAAGGGAACTCTTTAAACAAATAAAACTAAAAAAGGGCGATTCAACAAAAATGAATCGCCCTTAAATCAAATTTTTATGCGCAAAATTATGGCTTGATTTCAAATCGCACGTAGATATTCGCTTGCAATTTGATTTTTTGAAACTCAATCTCTTGTGATTTGTCACTTGAACCTACAAAGCCTGACTCTGAGAACTTATAAACTCCTTGCTGTCTTTCCAATGTTGTATAAACCGGCTGATATTGATTGAAATTTTCATTGATAGACAAAGGTCGTCCTGTTTTTTCGCCCAAAGCGCCAAGCAAATAATCTGCTTTTTCTTTTGCATTTTTGATCGCATCCACTTGAATATCTTTCTTAAACTGTTCCAATTTAGAATGATCAACTCGTGCAATGTAAGCATCCTGTATCCCTAATTTCTCCAACTGTTCGTATACTTTTCCTACTTCTGTTGCAGTTGAAACTTTCAAAGTGTAATTTTTGCGTGTAATTACTTCCTTTGAATTCCACTTTACTTTTACGTAATCTGCATTTGCATCGGAAAGTGACAAATTTTCTAACGAAATACCAATCGACTGCAAGGCTTTTTTCAAATCCGTTTCTTGCTTTTCAATGGTTAACTTGGTTCTATCTTCGTTGCGTTCTTTCAACTGAATCGAAATATAAATTTCATCTGGAACAATTTCCTTCTCCGCAAAACCAGTCACTTCAATGCTCGGTTCTGTTTTGTTTGTAATCGTTTGCTGTGCTTGACTTGCTACCCCGAATAAGCCAAAAGCAATAAGTAAGATTCCTTTTTTCATTTTCTCTGATTTTATATTTTTCTGTACAAGACTTGTACCAAAAAGTTCATTTTATCAATTATTTGTGTGTTTTTAAACGCCAAATTGAGTCAAATGATGATCTAAATGCTTGTAAAACATCGTATTCCATTCATTGGCAGAAAGTTTACCAAACGAATTGGAAGCTTTCCCCTCAAAAAAGGCAATTCCATCTTTTTGTGCACGTTGGATGTATTCAATTAATTTCGTGCGTTCTTGTTCCAAATCGCGCTCATCGGTGATTAAAAACGCTGGGGCTGTTTGCGAACTTTTCTTGTATAATTTATCTCCAATAACAAGCGGTTTTACAAATGCTTTTAATATCATTCCGAGAAAGAAATTCGGTTTGGGATGTTTGTCCGTATATACCATTTCGTATGTAACTGAACAATGAGCAAGCATTTGGCTTACAGACATTTTACCCCACATCGGTTTGGATTCAGTTGTAAGTGACTGAATTCGTAGAATAATTTGACTTGACACTTCTTGGTCAAATACAGACGGAAATTTAATTGAACCTGACATAGAACTTTTTTTACAGTGAATTTTAATACTGACCAATTGATAACAAAACAAGCGTACATGCTTCTTCTGTTTCAATTCCAGCTTCTTGTAATTTTTCTGCAAAGATACGATTTTCTGTTCCTGGATTAAACAAAACGCGTTTTGGTTGTAGATCTAAAATCAATTGCTCGTATTTTTCTTGTACCGTTGGATTGATATAAAGCGTAACAGTATCAACTTCCCAAAGAGGATTCCAAGTCGTTTCAAAAGTAACATCTGCTACTTTTCCTGGTCTTTGACCAAAAGCAATCACTTGATGTCCATGTGTGCGAAGCATTGTGATCGCTTTGAATGCATAACGATCTGGTTTTTCACTTGCTCCAATAACCAATGTTTTTTTACTTTTCATACTTTAAATGTATAAAAAAAGTCATTTCAATCGAAACTGAAATGACTTAATGTATTGTATATTTTATCTGAAAATTACTCTTCTGAAGGAACCAAGATACGTCCGCAATGTTCACAAACAATCACTTTACGTTTTGCTTGGATATCCAATTGACGTTGAGGTGGAATTTTGTTGAAACAACCTCCACAAGAATCGCGATCTACTGGTACAACAGCCAAACCGTTTTTTGCATTTTCACGCAAACGGTTATATGCAGT
>CAYRMV010000067.1:0-17486 GCA_964425255.1 uncultured Flavobacteriales bacterium | reverse complement strand
TGAGATGGCTGTTGTCAATCACTCGTGCGTCATTTGTTTGAATCAAAGGACTTTCTTTTCGGGTTGAATCTTCTAAATCGCGGGCTAGTAAATTTGATTTTACTTCTTCTAGTGAAACAGAATCGCCTTTTTGTTTTAGTTCATCAAAACGCCTTTTTGCTCGGATATCGGGATCAGCAGTGATAAATAGTTTTAACTCTGCATGAGGAAAAACAACCGATCCAATATCACGACCATCCATAATTACACCGCCTTCCTTTCCCATTGCTTGTTGTTCCAAAACGAGCTTTTCACGCACTTCTTTGATGGTAGAAACTTTACTCACCAAATTACTCACCTCCATGGAACGAATTTCATTTTCAACTGCTTCACCATTTAGAAGGATTTCTAATTTTTCCGAATCTGAATTTCGTTCAAATCGAAGTGAAATTTGATTTAATTGATCAATAAGTTCTTCTTTTTTCAGAAAATCGTGACCGACTAATTTATTTCGCATAGCAAAAAGAGTAACTGCACGATACATCGCTCCAGTATCAATAAAGATGTATCCAAAATGATTGGCTAATGCTTTTGCTAATGTACTTTTTCCGCAGGATGAATAGCCATCAATAGCGATCGTGATTTTCTTTGAACTCATTCTGCAAAGATAAGATTTTCGAAGGAATTAGTTTTTTTTCGTCTGTATTTGAAATCCGAGTCCTGCCGAAAGTGTTAATTCGCTCAAATTTTTTGTTCCTGTCATATAACCTCGATACAAGTTGTGAATGTAGCGTGTACTAACAAAAAAATGAAAATAGTCATGAACATAAAATTGCGCACCAACCACACCGCTGTAAACTCCACTGATTTGATCGCGGTGATAGGTATTTGCAAACACATTAACATACGATGTATAGACGATTCCTGTTTCAAAACCGGCAAAAAGATCCCAACGATTTCGAGCCAAATGCCAAGATGGTCCTGTCATTAAGTAATGATTGTGTTTCAGATTTTTCCACGATTCTTCTGTACCAACAAGAGCAAATACATCACCACGGATACTATTTTGTGAATTGAAAAAAACTTCCAACTCACCGTTGAGGTAAATGTTGTTTGGTCCTTCAGCTAGTCCCAATGAAGGGGAAATGGTTGCAATTGCTCGAACTAAACCTGGTTTTACAAACGTTTCTTGTGAAAAACTTGCGAAAGAAAAGAAAACAATAAACAGGTATTTTACCATAATTCTGCAAGTTTATAATTAAAACTAAGGGTAAAGAGTAAATGTCCTTCTAATCCATTTCGAGCTTCTTCGTGGATATGAAAACTGCCGTCGTCTTTGAGATGCCCATGAAGATGTTTACCCAAGTGAATCATGTATTGAGCAGATAAACTCATGTTAATTTTGGGAGAAAGATGCCAATAAGTTCCCAATCCACCTTGAACAGCAGAACTCAAGCGTTTGGCAGTCATATCTCCTGGTTTTCTGCCTCTTATTTGTGTATAATCAAAACAATGGCCTGCCAAAGCATAAGGTTGAAGTTTGTGCGTTGGCGAAGGAGGAAGCAAATCATACATGACACTCCAACCAATGTGAAAGTCACGTCGAGAGGCATAGTTTCCTAAATCAGAATTCAAATAATCGAAAAACCATTCGGTGTTTAATCGTTCCGCTAAGCGAATCCGAAATTGTCCGCCGACACCCAATCCATTTTTTTCATCGGGATGATCATTGAAACTACTTAGAGTGGATCTACCACCCAGCCAAAAACCCCCACCCGGAGTTGAAAAGCGATCTTTTTGGGCAAAAAGAGAGAAACAAGATAGTAGTACAATTCCTGTTCCAAGGATTATTTTTTCCATTTATCTAAATTCGTAGTAAGTGTGAATCCGTTTGTGTAACCTGCGGCTGAGTGGATTAAAAATCCATAGTCTAGACTAAATCGTTTGAAATACATGCCTAAACCAAATGAGAATCCAGCTAAACCAGGCCGTGCAACCAAGCTCATTTCTTTTCGCTTGTGGTAATCAAAAGCAACCCGTAAATGAACAGACTTACCCATGATGATTTCTGTTTGATACGTGAAATGTCGGGCTAATTTTTCTCCAAAACCAGCTACAGGAACAGGGATGGTATCACCTGTTAATGGATCGATAGTTGGTTTTGCACTTGGATCGTTATAGGTCAAATCCCATTTGTTTAAATGATGTGCAACAAGAGAAAAACGAAAAGGAGCATGCTTTAGTTTATGTGAAATTCCCAATTGAAAATCAGTTGGAAGAGATGCTCGATTGCCTTTTACATACGTATCAAATTGATATCCCACGTTTTTAGCAATAGCGGTAATTAATAAATTGGCTTTTTCTAATTCATAGACACCCGCCAAATCAATAGATGCTCCAAGAGAATTGTATGTTTCTAGTTGTGAGTACAATAAATTGATATTTGCACCAACGGCAATTTGCGGATTGAGTTGTTTGGAAGCACCTGTTGTCAGAATGAATTCTCCTGGTGAAAAAGTTCCTAATTCATTTCCAGCTTCATCCCGTTGAGTCATTTTTCCATAGCTCATGTAGCGCAAATGCATTCCACCCGTGATTTGGTTTTTGAAATTTCGGGCATAACCGAGCATTCCAAAATTCATTCCTGCTAGGAAACCGTGATTAAAACCAATGTTTCGATGCATTTGTTGGTTGTAAAGTGCAGGGTTAGCAATGGTTAAATTAAGATCTTGATCACGTGCAGTGATAAAATCACTTCCCAAACCAATTGAACGAGCAGAAATGGGCAAGTCTAAAATAGCATAGGTTGTATTTCCACCAATTTGAGCATGTAAACCCAAAAAATTACCAATAATACCAATGCAAATCCAATATTTCATGTTGTCGTTTTCGAATCTCTTCAATCCAAACGCAAAGTAACACATATTATTATAAACGAATCCAAGAGTCGAAGCATTTTTTCTAATTCGAGAATTAAATCTGATTTCTCATCCCGATTAGGCTTTCTTTTTCCTACAATTTCCCTATTTTCGTCGAGCTAAAACAAATCAGGATGGAGAAAACGTTCACGGGAAAAGAAAAATGGAAACACTTGTTGAGCATTCCTGTTGTGATTGCTGCCTTGGGATATTTCGTTGATATTTATGATTTGTTACTTTTTTCCATTGTCCGCATTCCGAGTTTGGAAAGCATGGGCTTGGATGTCGATGCGTATGGAACCATGATTCTTAATTGGGAAAAAACTGGTTTGCTTTTAGGTGGAATTTTGTGGGGCGTTTTTGGCGATAAAAAAGGCCGACTTTCTGTTTTGTTTGGATCTATTTTGGTGTATTCGTTGGCCAACATTGCCTGTGGTTTGCTTCCTCACATCGATTTCATGGAAAAACAAAATGCGTATGCACTTTTTCGGTTTGTTGCTGGAGTTGGTTTAGCGGGCGAACTTGGAGCTGGAATCACCTTGGTGTCTGAATCATTACCCAAAGAATTGCGTGCAATCGGTACTTCAATTGTGGCTGGATTTGGCTTATTGGGTGCTGTGGTGGCTGGCTTGACTGTCGAAATGGCGGGCGATTGGACGATATCCTATTTCATCGGTGGTGGACTTGGATTGATGCTTTTGGTTTTGCGTATCAGTGTGGTCGAATCGGGGATCTACAAAAAAGTGGCTCACAACGAAACGGTTTCCAAAGGAAATTTTTTATCTTTTTTTACTAACTACGATCGCTTCGTTCGTTACATGAAATGCATCGCTATTGGTTTACCGACGTGGTTTTGTATAGGTATTCTGGCTGTTTTGGCCAATCAATTTGGAGCAGCATTGGGCATCGTAGGGGAAATTGACCCAGGAAAAGCAATACTTTGGGCCTACGTCGGTATTTCTGCGGGTGATTTTGCAAGTGGATTTATCAGTAACAAATTAAAATCAAGAAAAAAGGCCATTTTTTACATGATGTTGTTTACGGTAGTCGGAGTAATTTTGATGTTGTCAGGTGCAGCAAAATCAGTAGAAATGTATTACTTTTTCTGTGTTTGGTTGGGATTGGGGACAGGATATTGGGCTTTGTTCGTGACTGTTGGAGCGGAACAATTTGGTACAAACATTCGTGCAACAGCCGCAACAACGATTCCCAACATGGTTCGCGGAACATTGGTGTTGATGATTTTGTTGTTCAATTATTTCAAACCAAATGCAGGCGTAATCTGGGCAGCTGTGATTGTCGGTACCATTGCTTTTGGATTGGGAATTTATTCCACTTTGACAATTGCTGAAACACACGACAGAGATTTAGATTTTACAGAATAAAACAACGTATTTATGGATTCATCACTTTTAGGATTTATTTTTTTATTTGGAACCATTTTTCTTTCCAGACGCATGCAACAAAAAGCGATTGCTTATTTATCGGATGAACAAAAAGTGCAATTAGTCGAAATTGGCTCGGCGAGAAATTCAAAACAATTGGGAATCATCATCGGTATTTTTGTATTGTATATGATTCTGACGGTTACGAATTTCGTCCCTTTCTTAGTGAGTTCAATCATTTTCTTTCTTGCATTGGCACTTATTTCTGCTTATCGATTTTTTCGCCAATTTGCTATTTATAAAAAACTTGGGTTTCCGGAGGATTATTTGAATTCGTACAAAGTTTCCAATTTAATTACCATAACTGGAATTGTAATTTATGCCATTTTGCGCTTGACAATTATGGAGGGCGAAGCGATTTAAATAGAAAGGAGAACTTAGGTTTTTAAATAAGTGAAGTACATTTCTAATCGAAAATGTATCTTTGCAGTCAAAATGAAATGGGCGAAATAAACCCGAAATAAAAAACGATGAAAATTTATAACAACATACTAGAAACAATTGGGAACACTCCTCTTGTTCGTTTGAATAAATTAACCAAAGAGGTGAAAGCGACCGTTTTGGCAAAAGTAGAAACAACCAATCCAGGTAACTCGGTGAAAGACCGTATGGCAGTTAAAATGATTGAAGATGCCGAAAAGGCTGGATTGTTGAAACCAGGAGGAACCATTATCGAAGGAACTTCAGGAAATACAGGAATGGGCTTGGCACTTGCTTGTATCATCAAAGGATACAAACTGATTTGTGTTTTGAATGACAAACAGTCCAAAGAAAAAATGGATATTTTACGTGCTGTTGGTGCGGAAGTGGTTGTTTGTCCAACCGCTGTTGAGCCTTCTGATCCCCGTTCGTATTATTCTGTTTCCCGTCGTTTGGCGGAAGAAATTCCAAATTCATGGTATGTGAACCAATACGATAATTTATCGAATCGTCAAGCGCATTATGAGCAAACAGGTCCTGAAATTTGGGAACAAACGGATGGGAAAATCACGCATTTCATTGTGGGTGTTGGAACAGGTGGAACGATTTCAGGAACAGGGAAATTTTTGAAAGAAAAAAATCCAAACATCAAAATTTGGGGAATTGATACCTATGGATCGGTTTTCAAAAAATACCACGAAACTGGAATTTTTGACGAAAATGAAATTTATCCATACATCACAGAAGGAATTGGTGAAGATATTCTTCCTGCCAATGTTGATTTTTCAATCATTGATCGTTTTGAAAAAGTAACGGACAAAGACGCTGCTGTTTACACACGTAGATTGGCTCGTGAGGAAGGGATTTTTGTTGGTAACTCAGCAGGATCAGCAATCAAAGGGTTGTTGCAATTGAAAGACGAATTGAAAGAGGATGATGTGGTTGTGGTTTTATTTCACGACCATGGAAGTCGTTATGTGGGAAAAATCTTTAACGATGATTGGATGCGCGAACGTGGTTTCTTAGATGAAGGGCACAAAACAGCAGGCGACTTGGTTGCCAATCACGTAGATCAACCGTTGGTTTCTGTGTATGCAGAAGAATTGGTGTCGCATGCGATTGCTAAAATGCGTAAATTCTCTATTTCTCAAATTCCTGTCATGCGTGATGGAACATTTGTTGGTTCTTTGGATGATGTTCATACCTATCAACTCATTGTGGATGATGCATCGAAACGAGACATTGCTATTTCTCAAGTGATGCAAAAACCTTTCCCGATTGTCAAAGCGGCTACGCCAATTGAAGAAGTTTCAAAGTTGATCAACAAAGAAACGCCAGCTGTGTTGGTTGAAATGGAAAATGGACGTTTTCACATTGTAACAAAACAAGATATTATCGCAGCTATGTGCTAAGAAAATAAAGTTTAAAACGAAAGCTGTCAACTCAATTTGGCGGCTTTTGTTTTTTTATGAATTAAATTCAGAATAAAAGTGAAGGAATTTACAGATCAAATGGGAAGAACCGTGCGCGTGGAATTTCCACCCAAACGAATTATTTCATTGGTTCCTTCACAAACGGAGTTGCTGTTCGATTTAGATTTGGATCAAGAAGTGATTGGAATCACCAAATTTTGTATTCATCCACGTTCCTGGTTTCAATCCAAGCAACGAGTAGGGGGGACAAAGCAAGTAAATCTGGAACGTGTTCGATCCTTGAAGCCAGATTTAATCATCGGAAACAAAGAAGAGAACACACAAAGTGACATCGAATTGTTGGCGCACGAATTTCCTGTTTGGATGAGTGATATTGAAAATTTAACAGACGCTTTGGAAATGATTCAACAAATCGGAGAATTGACACATCGATCTGAGAAAGCGAATTACTTGAAGCAATCCATTCAATCCGAATTTGATCAATTAGCTCAATTTACGCATCCAAACATAGGGAAATCAGTTGCCTACCTTATCTGGAAAAATCCGTATATGGTTGCAGGGAAAAATACCTTTATTGATTCTCTTTTCGAAAGCATTGGCTTGACGAATTTCTTTGATGATATACGATATCCAACGTGGGATCCAGATTCAGACAAACAACCCGATTTGATTTTCCTCAGTTCAGAACCATATCCATTTAAGGAAATAGACATAGCATTTTTTCAAAAAACATTTCCTTCTTCCAAGGTACAACTAGTGGATGGCGAATATTTTTCGTGGTATGGATCTCGTTTGATGGGAGCTCCAACATACTTTAGGAAGTTGTTAAACTCAATTCGCTAATTGCCAGTAAAATTTCAAACTTTCTTTGAAAAGATTGGTTTTTTCTTTTGTTTCAATGATTCCTTGAAGTTCAACTTTCCCCTCTTTTTCTTCCAACTGAATGGACACTTGCTTCATTTCTTGCGTTAATCCTCGGAATGCTCGGAAAGGTGGGTAGACAGAAGCCAACATCGTAATCATTCCACCACCTTCGATTTTGGTGAAGTTGACCAAATCTCCTTGCACAGCACAAACGTGATTCGGACGACCTGATTGAAGTGCATTTTTATCCGTACCAACAAACAAAGTGTACGGATCGGGAGTTGCCAGGTGATATATGGTGCTTCCTCGAATCAATTGCTTGTTTTGGTAAAGGCCCAATTTTTTCCATTTCTCGTCGAATTGAAACAAGGAATCTAGATTGATTTTTTCATTGAAATGCAACAGCACTTGACAATCTGGATTGAATAAAATTCCTGCTTCTGTATCCACTTCTTCCACAGTTAATTTAGCGTAATTGATTGCCACATAATCAATCGAAGGAAGGGTAATTTTTTGAAATTGGAGCATTTCTTTCAATGAAACTTGTGCTTGTGATGGAATTACCGAACTTACATGTGCATGATTGGGGATTAGTCTCCAGTTCAACCCGCTAGGAATCAGTGTTTCATTGGTTTTGATTGTGCCAGAAAGTTTGATTTTTTGTTTTTCAATTTGAATCTCCAATGGGTTGACAGTTGTCACCGTTTTCGAATCAATGTTCCAATTTTTACTTTGAATGGTGAGTGTTTTCTCTGTTTTAATACCCGAAACAGCACTCGGATTGGAAAGGTATTTTTGGGCTAAAAGATTCAATTTTTGTTTGGAGTGTTTCAACGAAAAAAGCATCATTACACAATCTTCGTTGATCGCATAACCGACCGAATTATCCGTTTTCCATTCCTTTTCAAACCATTTTTCATTGTCAACTAGAGCGATTACGCCAAGAATAGGAATTCCATTTTCAACGGTTTGAAAAGCGTAAACAGTTTGATTCAAATCAATACCCGGACCACCTTGTTGTTTTTGCTTGTCCCAAAATTCATCGAATTGTTTATCGAAAGCAGGATCGTCTTCACCCGAAAATAGGGCTTTTAATCCGGTTTGAAAAAGTTGTTTCCCGTTTAGTTGAATTTCCAGCGTAGCATTTTTGGGAATGTATTTTCGGTTATCAAGTCCTTGATCAACAAACCAAAAACGATAAAACCAAACACCAACGATAAGCAATGCTAGAATAACAATGCTAAAAATAATTTTTTTCCAACCGAAGGACTTTTTCATATGTGATTTCTTAAACAAAATGTGGTCTGAAGACATTTTGAGGTGCAAATGTAATCGTTCTTTTAGAATATGTACCTTTGTGTTATGGGAAAATTAACTGCACTCATTCTCAAATGGCTGGGGTGGAAAATCGACGGTCAAGTTCCTGAAGGTGTCAGCAAAGCAGTAGTTGTTGTTGCTCCACACACTTCAAACTGGGATTTTGTTATTGGAAAAGCCACATTTGATACCTATTCGGTAAAAGCTACTTATTTGATTAAGAAAGAATTATTCTTTTTTCCTTTGGGGTTTTGGTTGCGTTCCATTGGTGGAATTCCAGTGGATCGAAAAGCGAACAACAATTTCACCGATCAAGCTGTTTCTTATTTTCAGAATAACGAAACTATGTACATGCTTTTTACTCCAGAAGGAACTCGTTCTTACAGCCCAAATTGGAAAAAAGGATTTTACTATATTGCCTTGAAAGCAGAAGTACCTATTCTGATTGGATATATCGATTATCCAAACAAACGAGGCGGATTCGATGGTGTTTTTCATCCTACTGGAGATGTGGATGCCGATATTCGAGAAATTAAACGGAAATTGTACAAATACAAAGGGAAATATCCTGAAAAAGGAATTCGAGAGGAAGAATTATGAGTAAACCACTAGCTATTCGTCGGGTCAATGTGACACGTTACATCACTCCATTGCGGGAAGGTGGATCATTGCCCGCAGTTGTTGAATGCGACGATGAATTCAAATACGTACTGAAATTTCGCGGTGCAGGTCATGGCGTGAAAATGCTGATTTCCGAATTTATTGGCGGAGAAATTGCTCGACTGTTGGGACACAAAGTGCCTGAATTGGTTTTGATTGATTTGGACGAAGATTTTGGACGTACAGAAGCCGATGAAGAAATCCAGGATTTGTTGCGTTTCAGTCATGGACTCAATTTGGGATTGCATTACCTTTCGGGAGCCATCAATTTTGATCCTTTGGTTACCACAGTAAATTCCAAACAAGCCACCGAAATCATTTGGCTAGATGCTTTTTTGACCAACATCGACCGTACATTTCGCAACACAAACATGTTGATTTGGCACAAGGAATTGTGGTTGATTGACCACGGAGCTTCGCTTTATTTTCACCACAATTGGGATTCGTGGGAAACCAATGCCGTGAGTCCGTTTGTGTATGTAAAAGACCATGTTTTATTGCCGCATTTGGGCGATATCGATGAGGTAGATGCTCGAATGAAATCGGTGTTGACGGATGAAAAATTGAAAGAAATTATCGATACCATTCCCGATGATTGGTTGAATTGGGAAGATCTTTCCCTTTCTCCGTCGGAAATAAAAGACGTCTATCTTGCGTTTTTGCGCACACGTCGAGATCAAAGTTCTCATTTTGTAAATCAAGCGAAAGATGCACGAAAAACACTTATTTGAGTTTGCCGTTATCCGCTTGGTGCCACGAGTGGAACGCGAAGAATTTATCAATGTTGGCGTGGTTTTGATGTGTAAACGTCAACGCAAATTAGGGATGGATTTTCACTTAGACGAATCCCGAATCAGTTGTTTTTCGCCCGAGACTGATTTGGCAGTTGTTCGAGAAAATTTGGAAGCATTTCAAGCGATTTGTCGCGGAGGAAAACAGGGTGGACGCATCGGAATGGAAGAAGTCCCCGAACGCTTCCGTTGGTTGACCGCCGTGCGAAGTTCATGCATCCAAACATCCCGACCACACCCCGGAAAAACAAGCGATTTAGACCTCGAATTACGTCGCTTGATGGAAGAATATGTGTTGTGAGGGTGGAATTTACATGTTGAAAACGAAAAATAAGTAACTTTAAAATTGAATTCGAATCCAATTGGAGATTGAAAAATATGAAAGATAGTTTGTTTTAGGGCGTTACCACCGCAAAGCACTTCGTATTCCTCGTTGCTTTTGCTCGGGTCGGGCTTTTCGTTTCAATCTTTTTTTCGTTCCTCACAAAAGGATTTCCACTTCAATCCCTAACGCAAAATGGACAAGCAAAATGGAAATTAAATTAAAATAACGAGAGAAGATTTCATGGATTTTTTTCGTGATTCAGAAAAATCAAACGAATTAACTCCCAACAATCGATTGAAATTTTTAAATCAATTTTACTCGTTAAGTCAGATTTTTTTAAAAGTCTTTTGAACGAAATTTTAAACGATTATGATGTCGCTAATTTGAAAGTAATCGAATTGGATTAAGGGTGGTTTTAAAATCAGAAATCAAAGTAATCGATTTTAAATCAATTCACTATTCCTCACCTAATTTTTTCGAAAAACGATCCGTTTTTTTATCGTACCCATACGGACAATGCTTGCAACCACTCCGGCAACAATAACCTCGCTTAAGGTGATATTTTTCTGTAAAAACGATAAATCCTTTTTCATTGAGGTAAAAATCCTCTGAATCCAGTTGTCCTCGTTTTGAAAATCCACTCATAGAATCGCTCATGATGCAAAGGTAGATATTCGAGGAAAAATCCGTTCAAAACCTTGGATTTTTTAACATCTTTGTGACATGGAATGGAAAAGTGATTTGTTTTCAACCGAAAAATCGATCTTGCAAGAGCTACAAATCCCGCATTTGGTGGAACGGGGAATTCGCTTGTTGGTCAAACGCGATGATTTGATTCATCCGTTTGTTTCGGGAAACAAGTGGCGCAAGTTGAAATACAACCTCGAACAAGCTTTTCACAAAAAATCAGCAGGTGTTTTTACTTTTGGAGGCGCTTTTTCCAATCATTTGGTGGCAACCGCTTTTGCTTGTCGGGAAGCGGGTATTCCGTGTATCGGTTTTGTTCGGGGCGAAGAATTAACTCCCCAATCCAATGACACTTTACAAGCTTGTCACAACCTCGAGATGAAGCTGATTTTTCTTTCCCGCATGGATTACAGTTTGCGCAACGACAAGCAATTTATCGATGAACTCAAAATGGATCAACCTGCTTATTTTGCCATTCCAGAAGGTGGAGCCAACTATTACGGTTTGATTGGTTGCCAAGAAATTTGGCGCGAAATTCCTGAAAAAATCGACCATGCTTTTGTTGCTCAAGGTACAACAACAACCAGTTGTGGTTTACTTTCTGCCAAACCTGCATCCACTCAATTCCATGTGATCCCTGTGTTGAAAGGCTTTGATTCACACAAGGAAATGTTCCAATTGCTTCGTTGGTTTTACATGGATGATGAAATCACACAAGAAATCGTAGATGAGACAATCGTTCACGCTGCTTATCATTTCGGTGGTTATGCGCAATACACCCCAGAACTGTTAACTTTCATGCAACAAATGAACGAACAATATGCCTTGCCACTTGATCCGATTTACACGGGAAAAGCATTTTTCGGCATGTTGAAGGAACTCGAAAATCCGATGTACGATCACCAAACCATTCTTTTTGTCCACACTGGCGGATTACAAGGCGGAAAACAAATAGCGGAGAAAGAAGGCTTGGAGTGGTATGGGGTAGGAGATTAATGGAATGTGATTCGAATCCAAGGATTTTTTTTAAGTTGTTTATTCAATTCATCAGACGGTGACTGAAGAAACTTGTTTGAAGCGTTTTGCAATTCTGCAGTCACTGAATGCAGAATCTTTGGATAAGATTGATAAAACTCTCTGTTAAGGTTTAAGTTTCTGTATGAAAATCCTTTGGTTTTATTCTCTTTCAGTTTTTCAGCAATAGTTTCCAGCAAACGACTTCCGTAAGTTGCACGTTCTTCACCATTCTGTTCAAATTCTACAATGTAAAAACCAATTAACCAATTTCTAATGGTTAACAATTGATTGACAGCTTTATTGGCTTGAGCAGAAAGATTCGAATCAATCAGTTGAATTTGATGTACAAGATGATCTAAATACATTAAACATTATCTTGAAGTATAATCTAAATATAACAAGAATTGACAACTTATTCAACTTTTGAATTTAGGTTCATTAAAAATAACCTAATCTTTTCCACTCACCAACTCGGATAAAAAATCAATGCATCTTAATCAGAGCCAATCAAAATCAATACATTCGGGAGAAGTTAGAATCTAACCAAATCTACTTCCCAACCATTTGCGTCAATCGAATAGCTTCAACGGCTTCTTTCACATCGTGAACACGTAAAATGGATGCGCCTTTTTGTAGTGCAAGCGTGTTTAAAACAGTTGTTCCGTTGAGAGCTTCATGCGGAGTAATATCCAGTTTTTTGTAGATCATCGATTTTCGGGAAATCCCTACTAAAAGTGGTTTCTGGAGGAATTTGAAATCGGATAGCGCGTGAAGAAGTGTGTAGTTTTGTTCCACTGTTTTAGCAAATCCAAATCCTGGATCCAAAAGAATGTCTTTTACACCAATAGCATGCAATTGAGCAATTTTTGTGGAAAAATACAAAACGATGTCATTGAATAAGTGAGTATAATCCGTAAGTGTTTGCATGGTTTCTGGAGTTCCACGCATGTGCATGAGGATGTAAGGACATTGGTATTTGGCGGCAATTTCCCAAATTTTCGGATCGATTTCGCCTCCACTGATGTCGTTGATTATGTTTGCTCCCGCTTGAATGGCTGCTTCCGCCACTTCGGATCGAAAGGTATCAATACTGATCATTATTTCTGGAAATTCGGCGCGTATGGCTTGAATGGAAGGTGCTGTTCGAGCAATTTCTTCTTCGATTGAAACCGATTTAGCCCCCGGCCGACTCGAATAACCACCCAAATCAAGGATTTTTGCTCCTTCGGAAATTTGTTTTCGAGCAACTTCTAAAATTGAGTTAAGATTCTGATAACGACTGTTTTCGTAAAATGAATCGGGCGTACAATTGATGATTCCCATCACCCAAGGTTCATTCATTAACAATAATTTATCACCTACACGTATGGTATGTTTCACCGAAAAATAACTATCTTCAACGCTCATTTTGTACAATCTTACTCGAGAATGACACAAACATCGGAACAATATACGAAAGAGCTAGCAAGTTGTCGCGATATTTTTAAGAAAAAAACGCATGATTACGGCACTGCTTGGCGTATACTTCGTCCTAGTTCGCTGACGGATCAAATTTTTATCAAAGCGCAACGTATTCGAACACTACAAGAAACAGGTGTGAGCAAAGTAGGGGAAGGGATTGAAGATGAATTCCGTGCGATTGTCAACTATTGCATCATGGCTTTGATTCAATTGTTGGAACAAGACAATACAGACTTGGAACTGCAAGAAAATGAGGCTGTTCGACTGTATGAAAAATATGCAGATGAAGCATTTCACCTGATGCTACGGAAAAATCACGATTACGGTGAAGCGTGGCGCGACATGCGTGTAAGTTCATTAACGGATCTGATTTTAATGAAATTACTTCGCGTCAAACAAATTGAAGACAACAAAGGGAAAACCTTGATTAGCGAAGGAATAGACGCCAACTACTTCGACATGCTCAACTATTCCATTTTTGCATTAATACACCTTTCATCCAAATAATTATGAAGAAAACGAATACTATTTCTGGACAATCGTTCGTGTTTAATCTACTTTTTATCCTCGTCAATTTGACTGGTCTAACCTTTGTTACCATCGGTTTTCACGATGCATTTGAAGAAAGCAAATGGTTGTATGCAGGCATTGGGTTTGGCTTGATGGGACTAAGTACAGCTGGTCTTATTGTGTTAAAAGGACGTTTGTTTATGGCAACTGTTGCACGTGTCTTGGTCGGAGGACTATTCATCGTTTCTGGTTTGATCAAAACGAATGATCCTCTGGGTTTTAGCTACAAATTAGAAGAGTATTTTGAAGACGGAGCCTTGGCTTTCCGAATCAAAGAATGGTTTGGAGCACCTGGTTTTTCGCTTGAATTTTTAATTGAATGGGCACTCGTTTTGAGCGTAATCATTTGCATTGCAGAGATTGTTTTAGGTGTTTTGGTTCTCATAGGAGGGAAAATCAAAACCGTTTCTTGGTTGTTGATGGGAATGATGTTGTTTTTTACCTTTTTAACTTGGCATACAGCGAATTGTGATTCAACCAAAAAGTTTGTAGACCGCGATACGTATGGATTAAATACAGAGTTGGCAAAAACAAAGATGGATGAAGCGAAAACCAACAAAGACTTGAAAATCGTTTCAAAATCGAATGGAGAATTAGTAATTGACGAACTGAAGCAACCGCAATGTGTTACCGATTGTGGCTGTTTTGGAGATGCGATGAAAGGTTCGGTTGGTCGTTCTTTGACGCCAAAAGAATCCTTGTGGAAAGACATTGTTTTGCTTTATTTGGTGATTTGGATTTTTGTAGCACAACGAAAAATTACACCAAACACAGCGAAAGATAATACTTATATTCTCCCGATTTCGATGATTTTCATTACGTTTTTCAGTTTCATTTTTGGGTGGTATTTCCCTGTCGTTTTTGGCTTAGTTTCTCTGCTCGGAGCACTTTGGATTTTGCGTGCCGGAGGACGTTTTCTGGGAAATTATTGGGGAAGCGCATTGATTGTAACCATTTTGTCCTTTGTTCTGACAAGTTATGTTTTGATGTATGAACCTGTGAAAGATTACCGACCGTATGCCGTTGGGTCCAACTTAAAAGAAAAGATGAACGATGGAATTGAAGGGAAATATGTGAATATGTTGGTTTATAAGAATTTGAAAAATGGCTCGACGAAAGAATTTGATGGAAGTGGAAAGGTATACATCGATTCTAAAATTTGGGAAAAAACCGATACGTGGAAATACGATACGATGATTACCAAAGAGGTCATTCCAACACGTTTGCCATCCATCACCCAACAATTTGATCCGATGATTCAGTTGACTGATGTTTCCCAAGCTGAGTTGAAAATCAAAGCAATCAAAGACAAATTATCAAACAGTCGAGTTCCAGGAGTTGTTTTGTTTGATAAAGCCAATGAAGTTGAAATAGAAGTGCTTGCAGATGAATACAATACTGATGATTATGATACAACTTCGTATCGTTTTGTGAAAGAAACAGAAATCAACGATCCAAACTTGAGTGAGTTATCGATTCGCGATTACATAATAGAAGCGCCAACCATTTTCATTTTATTTTCAAAGGATTTACTTTCAGCTGATTTTTCGAAAATCAATGATATCAAAGATTTATATCACAAAGCGAAAGCACGCAAAATTCCATTTGTTATGGTCACAAGTGCATCGCGTGAAGACATTGATGCTTGGAGAAAGAAACACCAATTTGATATAGCTGTATTTACGAATGATCCGACGGAGTTGAAAGCAGTTGCTCGCTCCAACCCATCTTTGATGATTGTTCAAAAAGGAGTTGTGAAAGGGAAGTATCCACATCGATCTTTGCCTTCATTCAATTGGATTCAAAAACACGTTTTATCAAAATAAACATGCGTCAAAAAATTGTTGCCGGAAATTGGAAAATGAATTTATCGAAAGAGGAAGCGATTCGCTTAGTCGATGATATTCAACAAAATGAAGTTCCTTCAGATGTCAAACTGATTGTTTTTTCTCCCGCTTTGTATCTAGATGCTTTGCAGGAACGTTTTCCGACTATTTCCCTTGGAATACAAAATTTCCATCCGAAAGAAAAAGGAGCTTTTACGGGTGAAATTTCTGTAACGCAAGCCAAAGAAATTGGATCAAGTTACGCTTTGATTGGTCATTCAGAACGAAGAATGTATTTTTTTGAGTCCAACGCATTTCTCAAAGAAAAAGTAGATGCAGCCTTACAACATGGTTTGATTCCTGTGTTTTGTTGTGGTGAACCACTCGAAATTCGGGAAGCAGAATCGCAAAATGCTTTTGTTGAAACTCAAATTGAGGAAAGTTTGTTTCATCTTTCCTCGGATGCTATTGTGCAAGTGGTGATCGCTTATGAACCAATTTGGGCCATCGGAACAGGAAAAACAGCGAGTTCGCAACAAGCGCAAGATATGCATGCATACATTCGTTTGGTTCTTGCAAAAAAATATGGAGAAGAAGTTGCACAAAAAATTTCCATTTTATACGGTGGAAGTTGTAACCCTTCGAATGCTTCTGAGTTATTTGCTTGTCCGGATGTCGATGGTGGATTGATTGGAGGCGCTTCCTTGGTTGCCTCTGATTTTTGTACGATCGCTAACTCATATTAAATGGATTACATCGAATTAACGGTAGATTTTACACCACGAAATCCGTGGGCAGAAATAGCTGTGTCGCAATTGGCTGAATTGGGTTTCGATAGTTTTGTCGATACTGAAACAGGAATTCAAGCGTATGGACCAGCAGATCAAGTGGATTTAAACCAAGTTCAAACGGAAACTTTGTTGGCAAACGAAATGGAAGAAGTGACCGTTACTTGGACGCAAACACTCATTCCACATCAAAACTGGAATGCTGTTTGGGAAGCCGATTTTCAACCTGTTTTTGTAGAAGATCAACTAACTATTTTGGCTCCTTTTCACGATCAAGAACTTGTGAGAGGAATGCCCATCATCATTCAGCCGCAAATGTCGTTCGGTACAGGGCATCACCAGACAACTTGGATGATGTCGAAAGCCTTGTTAGAAATGGAAACAGTTCCAGATCGAGTTTTAGATATGGGTACAGGAACGGGTGTTTTGGCAATTTTGGCCGAAAAGCGAGGAGCAAAAGAAATTTTAGCCATTGATATCGAAGATTGGTCAGTCGAAAACACGATTGAAAATGCAGCGAGAAATCAATGCACGAACATCACCGCTTTGTGTGGCGATATTGACTTGGTAGCTAGAAAACAATTTGGTTTGATTTTAGCGAACATAAACAAAAATGTGTTAAAAGCGCATTTATCTCACTACGCAACTTGTTTAATTCAAGGAGGAACCTTACTTTTAAGTGGATTTTTTGTGTCCGATGTTGATGAATTAGTTGATTTTGCTCGACCTTTAGGACTCGAAAAAGTACGCCATTTGGAAAAAGAAACGTGGGCAGCTATTGAGCTGAAACGCGTTTAATTTCAATAAATTCAGTTCGGAGAAATCCGAAATTACATAATTTAATAAGATAAAAAAACATGAAAAATGTTGGTTTATGGTTGGTTGTATGTTTGATGTCGAACATGCTCATGGCTCAGTCTTTCCCCAATAATCGGGAAAAATTTGCCAAAGAATTTCAACGTATCATGAATGAATTTGGGAAGTC
>CAYRMV010000066.1:0-17607 GCA_964425255.1 uncultured Flavobacteriales bacterium | reverse complement strand
AATGCTCATTTTAAGAAACTTATGAATATATTTAGATTTTTGTCATGTACTTAGAGGAAATAATTTAAAACTTGTAAGAGTTGTTTTTATAGTGATAGAAATTATCATATCATGCCAAAAATATTCTCAATTTAATTACATTTGAAAAATGATTTATTACTTAATTCAAAATGACTTTAAAGTAATAATTTAAATATGTAAAGATGATTTTTGCTGTAATTAAAATAAATTTAAAACAAATTTATATTCTATTTTCTGGAATACTACTTTTCTTTGTTACATCGTGTAATTCACCTGAAAATAAGGTAGAACCTGAAAAAAACACGCAACAAACACTAAAGGAAAACATCATACAACCTTATTATATTTCTTCTTTTTTTGAAGATCCAATTCATGCTGCTTTTTTTTGGAATCAAGCAATTTTAGACACCTTGAGTTTAAATAGAATTAGTATTGTAAATCAATATGGTGATCACAAAGAAGAAAAAATAGCTTACCTTTTTTCTAGTAAAAATCGATTAAAAACGTTTTACAGATACAAATATAAACAAGCTAAAAGTGCCGAAAGTATTGTCGAATTCAAAAACAACAGTTACAATTTACCGATTCAAATCGAATACTTACGATGGCTTAATTTAACAAATCAACCACCCGTTACAATCGCACATGATTCTTTGAAAACGACATTAATACACTATAAAAGTGCATTATCGAATGACTCTACCTTTTTCTTTCCAAATGCAAACGAACCAAGACTCATTATTCACAAAATTGATGATTTTATTCAACGAGTAGAATTTTTGGAAGAAGGAAATTACACTCAAAAAAAGGTAGAAGAACTCACTAGAAGTATTGATACATCTTTGGTATCGGTTCAACATGCTCAACTTATTTATACTGAGTTTCTGAATGGCTTACCCGTAAAAAGTACTGAATTCACCTCCGATTGGAAGAAAATAGAAGATGTTAAAACTTGGAATTATTCCAAGGGATTATTAGTTAAATATCAAGAAAATCTTCACGGAAATACAATTCACACATTGGAATTGGAATACGACAATCAAAATTATCCCATTAAAGCAACTTTTGATCGCAAACGTTGGGATTTTTATTTTTCCAAAAAATAAGTAATTCATGCTTTCTCGGGAAGAACTTAGGCAAAAAAGAACCATGTTTTGGAGCGAATTCAAGGCAATCATGTCTCCAATCCGCTCAGTAAACGGACGAAAAATGAATTGGTTGAATTACCCAACCGATGTGCGTGATATTTATCTTCGATTGGAAGCGGACAAATTTGGCGTTCGTTTGTGTTTGGATTTTCAACCAAAAGACGATGGAGTAAGAGCAATTCTCTGGGAACAAATGGGTGAACTTCGCAAAGTGATGGAAGAAATTATGGGTGAGGATGGTATTTGGCTCGAAGAATGCTCCACGCCTGCTATTCCTTCATTTTCTCGAATTAAATGGGAAAATACGCAATTAAACTTTTACAAAGACGAAGACAAAAACGCTATTTTTGACTTTTTCAAAGAACATTTAATCAAGTTCGATTCCTTTTACCAAGATTTCAACGCTATTTTGATCAATTTAGCCGATTAATTTCTTAACATAATTTATTGCTTGTAACAGATTCAAATAAATCAATTCTCTTACCTTTGTAGCTATGAAGCATATTTTTACATTTAGCTTATTTTGTGGTTTAAGCTCCGTAACTTTTGGTCAAACAACCGTTTTTTCTGAAAATTTTCAAACTGGACTTCCAGCAAATTGGACTATACTAGATGTGGATCAACAAACTCCTAATGAAGTTGTTAGTGAATATACTTCTGCATGGATCATCACTTCTAATCCGGATAATGCTACTGATTCTGTCATTAGCTCAACTTCCTATTTTGAACCAGAAGGTCAAGCTAATAAATGGTTAATTACTCCTGCAATTAATTTAGGAGAATATGGAAATTCTTTAAGCTGGAGAGCACGCTCTTTTGATCCTTCTTATCCAGATAGTTATAAAGTTCTTGTTTCAACTACGAATACGGACTTAACTAGTTTTACTGATACAGTTGGTTTGATACAACAAGAAGATGCTGAATGGATAACACGAACTGCTAATTTGAGTAATGCTGGATTTAATGATCAAACAATCTACATTGCTTTTGTAAACAATACAAATAAAGGTTTCAAATTATTTTTAGATAATATTGCTGTTGAAGTTGAAAATCCACTTTCGACTGTTGAATTAACAGCAGAAAATGTATCCGTTTTTCCAAATCCTGCTATTGATCTCGTAACTATTTCTAGTTCAAATCAATGGGATAAAGTAGATTTTTATTCCTTTGAAGGAAAATTAATGTCCAGTGAAAGCATTGAAAATAATCAGTTTTCTGTTTCAGATCTACCAACGGGAATGTACTTTATTCAAATTTCAAATCAGAATTCGCAATTTACAACTCGTTTGTTGAAGAAGTAGGTTCTGGAACGGGAATCAATTCCAAGGTATAAGGAAATTTTTTGTTGATTGGTTCCAAAATTATTTTTTCTATTTGAAGCGATTTAATGGTGAAATCCCAACTTTCTCCTTTAAATTGAAAGAATAGCATCTTTTCATCCCAATTCAACGACAGAATCCCTTTTTTTCCGGGTGAATCGCCAAAAGAACCCATTCGTTGAAAATAACAATTGTGCGTTGCGTGAATCGTAACTATGTCTTTCATACCCAAACTCATGGGAGAATAATCTTTACCATCTTTGTAAGCATGATTTATTAACCACACTTTGGATGAATTATCATGAAAAATATAATACGGGTCGATGGACTTAAATTCAGAATCTTGAACGCAAGCGAAAAACAAAACGCTCGATAACAGCAAGAATAAGAGTGATTTATATTTCCAATGCATTATCAATGATAAACTTAGATATTTCAACATTCATCGAGTCTTGGAACTCTGCTTTTACATTTGCATCATTAATTTGTTCCACTTTTCGGAATTGATATTTGCGATCTTTCCAAGTATAAACACAGTTGAAAAAATTATTTTCTGTATCAGAAAAACGAAGTACCAAATCATCTTTTCCTGTTGCTGTAGCTCGTTTTCCGATTAAGTTTGCCATGAATCGGTTTACTTGAATCAATTTTCCATGTTCTCTTTGAAAAACAAACAGGCGCCGAATCGCATAACCATGTGTTCCTGATTTAGCTAAAAGTAAAAACGCGTCGTTCAAATTGGCTTGTTGATCAAAGGTAAAGAAACGAAACAACGAAGGATCGCACGCAGGAACTTGTAAATTCTTTTTATCCATTTGCTGCGGATCACAAATGTTAATCTCTAACAAAAGATTCATCATTGTGTCTGTAAAAGCAACATTTTCTGAAAACAGTGTTTCGATATTTTCAGTTGTAGGCGCCGCTTGCTTTGTTGGTAAATCTTCGTCATTCATTCCTTCTTGGTCTTTGCAAGAAGTCAAAACCAAAACGGACGAAAAAACAAATAAGAAAAATAGTTTATACATAATTCAATAAGTAATTTTAACTAGAAAGTTACAGCATTGGGAACGTTACTCCAGCAAGTGACATTGCTTCATCAAACTTCTCTTTACGGATTCCTGTGTGAATGTTATTTTGTTCAAACCAGTCCAACATAATTTCTGTCGGCATATTCCCCGTTAGATTATCTTTAGCCATGGGGCAACCACCCAATCCCTTCAAAGCACCATCAAATCGTCTACAACCACTTTCGTAAGCAGCTTGGATGATATCTCTAGCATTTTGAGGAATGGTATGTAAATGTGCACCAAATTCAACCTGTGGCAATGCAGGAATTAGTTCTTTGAATAAGGAAGAAACCACTTCAGGCGTTCCACAACCAATGGTATCTGACAAAGCTAAAATCTCAATCCCAAACGTTTTATTTAAACGCTCACTCCATTGAATAACGACGTCAGGATTCCAAGTATCTCCGTATGGATTTCCAAAACCCATAGATAAATACACAACCATTTTTTTGTTGTTATTTACTGATAAATTTTGAATTTTTTCTACGCGAATCAAACTTTCCTCAATGGTTGCATTTGTGTTTCGTAATTGAAAAGTCTCAGAAACAGAAAAAGGATAACCCAAATAAGCAATTTCATCGAATTGGACTGCATCCTCTGCCCCTCGTTCATTGGCGATAATTGCTAATAATTTTGTATTCGTATTCGACAAATCCAATTTCGCTAATACTTCTTTGGTATCTTGCATTTGTGGAATCGCTTTGGGAGAAACAAAACTTCCAAAATCCAACGTATCGAATCCACATTGCAAGAGCGAATTCATGTACTTTGCTTTGATTTCAGTAGGAATAAATGTATGAATTCCTTGCATTGCATCCCGAGGACATTCTACTAATTTTAAAACTTGTTCGTTCATAGGTTGAAATTACTTAGATTTTTCCAAAATAGCACGATTAATTTTTTTAATTAATCCAGGACCTTCATAGATGAAACCTGTGTAAAGTTGAACCAAACTTGCTCCCGCATCGATTTTTTCAAGTGCATCTTCAGCAGAATGAATACCACCTATACCGATTATTGGAAAAGAATGATTTGATTTTTGAGCCAAATAACGAATAACATACGTTGATTTATCTTTTACAGGTTTACCCGACAGTCCACCTGCACCAATAGACTCAACAAGCGTTGAATCTGTTTTTAGATCCGAACGATCAATTGTCGTATTTGTAGCAATTACACCCGCGATTTTTGTTTTGTTCACAATTTCAATAATATCATCTAATTGTCCGTCCGTCAAATCAGGTGCTATTTTTAGTAAAATTGGCTTTTGAACTGCTTTCTTTTTATTTTCATCCATCAAAGTAGAAAGTAGTTCCATCAAGGGTTCTTTTTCTTGTAAATCTCGAAGATTAGGTGTATTGGGAGATGAAACGTTTACCACAAAATAGTCAACATAATCATACAGTTTGTGAAACGAAATCAAATAATCGTTCACTGCTTCTTCGTTTGGCGTTAGCTTATTTTTACCAATGTTCCCCCCTACAATCAACCCTTTTGGTCTCGTTTTCAATTTTTCAACAGCAGCATCAACCCCTTCATTATTGAATCCCATTCGGTTGATAATTGCTTCATCTTTTTTCAAACGAAATAAGCGTTTTTTTGGATTTCCCTCTTGACCTACTGGTGTTACAGTTCCAATTTCAATAAACCCAAAACCACAAGCCGCTAAATCTTTGTATTGGGTTGCATTTTTATCAAACCCTGCTCCAAGTCCAACTGGATTTTTAAATTTTAATCCGAAAACTTCTCTTTCTAATTTTGGATGTTCGATGACGTAACACTTTTTCCAGATAATATTCATTCCTGGAATTTTCAAGATTACATGCAAAAGCGAAGCGGTGAAGTAGTGTACTTTTTCAGGATCAAATAAAAATAGGATAGCACGAAGAACTTTATACATAAATCGATTTTTCTACAAAGGTATAAACGAAAAACGAGGAACTTTCATTCCTCGTTTCAAATATGTAAAAAACTTTGTTAGAATTTTGCTTTTGCACCTCTGAAGCGGTAAGACTTCCCTTTTTTGTACATGTTTTTGTATGTAATATTTTTACTGAACACAAAGTTCACATAAAAATAAGCATCTAAGTTATCATCACCTCGTTGCATACCATGACCAAACCAAGATTGATTTGCGATAGCTGGATTACCTAAATAAATTTCTTCTTGGCTAGCTCCTGGTTTTACATAGTATGAACCGCTTACATCATCCATATAATCGGTAAATGTTTTCATGTAAGTTGCTTCAACACCCATTCTCCATGTACTATTCAAAGTCCAACGAAAACCGATTCCAAGGGGAATTGTAGCAGTAACTGGTAAATATTCGTCGGGACCATCAGGCATTCCTTGACCTTCTGTTTTAAGTGGGCGAAGATTTATCCAAGATCCATTGTACAAACCTTGAGGATTAAAGTAAGTAACCCCTGCTCCTGTAAACAAGTAAATTTGATTACTTTTTTCTTGCATACGTGTACCTTGAGTACCAGCTAGAAAATAACGAGATCCTACTTTCTCTTGTGCGAAAATAATAAATTCAATACGTTGTTGAAAGTCTACGATTGGAGCACGAAACGACAAATTACGTGAATTTCGAACAATGTCTTGAGTATGCTGATCGCTTCCTCTAACCATACCAAAACTCAATTGCGATTTTGTAGCCCAATAAGGATGCCAACGGAAACGGTACCCAGCAACGATGTTAAATCCAGTTGAAGGAAAATCCATATCGACAAGACTGTAATCGGTTCCAACTTGATCGCGACCACCTAAGTCCCCCAAAAACTGAGTAGCTCCACCGCCGATAAAAATTTCTTTTTTGTTTTTAGACCAATTTCGTTGTGTATTGAAATTGGAACTCTGAGACATAGCATTGGATGCTACAAAAGCAGTAAGAATGAATAGAATTGATCTCATTTTATTTGTTTTCACTGAACAAATATACGAATGAATTACTTAACCACAAATTTATTACGCAGATATAACCTATTTTTAATACACATTTTATTCATACCCTCCTGTTGATAACACCAAATCAATCACTGAATTATCAAAAAAGTATACGTGATTGCATCCGACATAGATTCAAGAACGATCCGATCTTTCGCTTTTAGTTTGACATAAAAAGAAAGTTGTGATTCGATATCATCTGCTCGATTCAAGATCAACGTTTTTATCCCTAATCCATTGATTCTACCTCTGTATATTGTTTGTGAATCCTTCCGTTTTTCAAACCAAGCTTGCACTTCTTTGGGTGGGATTGATAAATTGGCAAGAAAAACAATTCCTGATTGATCTAAATACAAATACCAATCTTTAATCTCTTGATCTGAACCTTGGAAAACATAGTTTTCTTGTTTGGAAAGTTGAATTGTTTCCACATTATCTTGTCCGAAGGAAACAAAGGAAAATCCAATCAAAAAAAGCAAAAATTTAATCATTTAAAATGGGTGTTAAATGCATGGGAGTTAAATAAACTATTTTTCCTTTTGGATCAATTGCTTTGATTTCGGTGAAAAAAATAATTTCTCCCAAAGATCCTTGTCGGATTTCTCGAATACATTGTTCAGGGATACTTGATCCTGTTACACGAATTTGTTTTTGAACTCTTCCGTGATTGTAATGAATTTCATAGCCAATTACTTTCCAGCCAACACTTGTTGCAACACCAACACTATCCGTTAAATAAGCAAATGGAATTTCACCCTGAAAAACACCTGCAATGTGAGGAAAAATGGCCATTGTTTCGGAGTCTCGCTTCAATTGAACCCGTTCCACTTCCTGTGAAAAAACAGAAAAAACTAGAACAATACTGAAACTAAGCAGGAACCGTTTCATGGAGCATATTTTTCAGCCAATCTACTGTTTTTTCGTCAGACTCTTTGCGTTCGAAAGTAAATTTTGTCCATTTTGTCGCATCCTCTTTCTTAGAGATCGAACAACTTCCTATTTTTCCTTCTTCATCAATCCCAATTAATACAACATCATTCCGTTTATAAAAACCGAAATCGTTTATGTTAATACCATTCCCTTTCCCGTAAGAATAACGCGTATTTTTATCTAAATCAAACACATACAAGCTAACCAACTTAGCATCTGCATTTCCTTTCCAAACAAAATAGGGTTGGTTTTCCAAGGGCAACGGATATGCGATCGGTTTATCTGAATTAAATAAACCCCAACTCGTTGTAGTAAAATGAGCTTCTCGTTGAAAATCATTCATTTCCGACTCAGATTTACGAACAGCTAATTCATTTGCATTCGGTATTTTCATGGAAGTTTGCTTGTATCTAGCTTCTTCTGCATTTAATTGTGAAAGCAAAGATTGATTCAAAGAAATTTTACGTTGTTCCAATTGTTGTTTTTCGGTTTCCAATCGGCTTTTTTCTTGTGAATAAGTTTGGATTGCTCCATCCCATTTCTTTTCTGCTTCTTTCAATTCTTGTCCTTGAAGGGTTGGTCTAACAGGCAAAATCAATTTTTCATGGGTATTTGTCAGAACCATTTGATACCCGCCAGGAACTTTCTCTAATTGTGCATCTTTCCACACTTTGGAAGCGAATTTTTTGTCGTAACCCGTCGTTGGTATGATTTCAAAAATAACATCCTTAAAACCAGCTAATTCTGGATAAGCGCCTGGTTCAAATCCTAAATCAAATTTTTGATGCCCTTTTTGTGGAATCTTGTATTCGATTTGAGTTGGTTGGTGCATGTTTTCTAAAGAAGATTCAACTTGTACCAACGATTTTTCAACGGAAACAAGTTCATTTTTAATTTTACTATTGTTAGGTTTCTTGACGATTTCTCCATTGACTTTTTCTGTTGAATACTCAACTGGATAATTTTCCCATTGATTCGTTGATTCATTCATTTTCCAAAAATCAAATCCATTTGGATCTTGGGTTAATCTCAATGCAATTTCAACGGGCTTTTCAGGATTAATTTTGACCTCTTTCCCAGCTTGAACTCCTCTGATTTCAATCATTCCTGCGGACTCAAAAGCATCTTTCTGGTTTACATCCATTTTGATTCCTGCAACAAAGGCTGATGCTTTATCCCGAAACTCTCGCACTGAAATCTCCACTTTTTCATTTGAATTTATTGCTTGAAGCGATCCTTTTGGAAAGTGAATTTTCGTTCCGTGTAAGGTTGAAATCGTTTCTTCTCGATTTGGGTTTACCAAATAAGTGGAAAAAGGAATATCTTCTCCTTTCAACGGTGGTTTGATGCATTCAGTATCGGGAGGAAGTTGGTTGGATGTTAACGTATTTGTTTTATCATTCGTTTGGGTATTTGTTTGTGCACTTGAAAGTCCAATTACTACGGCAGTTGCCACCGAGGCCAGGCCGGTCGAGCCCCAGAACCAGGGACTCTTCCAGATTGGCGTCTTTATTGCTTGGAACTTAGAAAACACGTGATCAAAATTCTGTTTTGCCTGAATTTCCTCGCTGGAAATATGTGGTCGGTCCAGATTGATTTTTCGATTTGTCATAGCGTTTCTTATTGATGAAAGTATTTTTTTAATTTTTCTACCGCACGAAAACATTTTACTTTGGCGTTATTCTCTGTCATTTCGAGAATTTCTCCAATTTCCTTGAAAGAACGTTGCTCAAAAAAGCGCATTTCAATCAATTGTAAAGCATCTTCTTTCAAGTTGCCCAATGCATGTAACAAGCGTTTTTTATTGATTTCCGTTTGGTTTTCATCCAATTCTTCCATCATTTCAAACACATGAACAGATTCGATATTCACTGTTCGATCGGTTTTTCGATCTCTGAAAGCTTGATACAATTCACTTTTTGCAATACGATACAACCACGAACCAAATGGAACGCCTTTGTATTCATATTTGTGCAAATTTTTCATTGCTTTCATGAATACTTGAGAAGTAATGTCAAAAGCCATTTCTGTGTCATCCATTCGTTGATGAATGTACCTGAAAATGGGCTCATGGTACTTCTTGTACAACGGACCGAAATGAGCTGGATCCTCCTTCGCCCGTTGTATCCACGCCAACTCTTCTTGGATCCGCTGGGGTGTTTGGTGATACATGGGATTAACTGACATAGTTTAACTGGTTTTATTTTTGGTTTTTGGTGTAAAGCTTGCAGACTTTACATCCTTATAACTTTCATCGTCACGAAACGTTACACATTTGCAACATTTTTTTTGTGACCTATTTGGATCTATACATAAAACGTTCCAAAAACAGTGTTTCGTATATCCAAATTCAAAAAACCAAGAAAAAAATTACCCGAATAATACTAATTCCTATTATTGCTCAGCAAAGCGCTGAAAGAAACTCATATCCGTTAAAGAATATAGAAAATTGACCAAATCTTTTTTATCGCGCTTAGAAAGCGGAAAAGACTTAATAGAAGGATGTTGATTTACATGCCCTGCCCCACCTTTTGCATAATGTTCAATTACATCTTCTAAAGATTCAAAACTACCGTCGTGCATGTAAGGCCCCGTAATTTCAATATTTCGAAGTGTGGGAACTTTGAATTTTCCAATATCGGTAGAATCATGTGTTGCCCGAAAACGACCTGGATCTGTGTAGTTTTTAGCAAGTCCATTATTTTCAGCTTTGTAAGTAGTAAAATAAGGTAAAGAATGGCATTGGGTACAGTACAATTTTTCGGAAAACAATTTCCATCCTCTTTTTTCAGAAGCCGAAAGCGCAGATTCATTTTTTCCGTAATAGTATCGGTCAAATCGAGAATCGTTGGTGTAAAGTGAACGTTGAAAAGCCGCCAATGAACGGGTTAAAACATAAATATCCATTTCACGGTTGTAAATTTTTCGTGCAGCCTCCACATATTCTGGTTTCGCTTGCAATCGCTCAATGAGTTCTTTCAAGTTCATTCCCATTTCGTTGTGATCTTGAATCGGAACTACCGCTTGCATCTCCAAAGAAGGAATCACTCCATCAAACATCAACATGGGACTATACGCCGTGTTCAAAAGTGTGGGAGAATTTCTACTTGATTTTCTACCCAAAACTCCATCGCTGACTTTTAATCCATCTGTGAATGCTAATCCTGGTTTGTGACAAACTGCACAATTGAGTGTGCGATCAACAGATAGATCTTTGTCAAAAAAGAATTCTTTTCCTAAAGCTATTTTAGCAGCGTCTTGTTCATTGTCCTCAGGAACAGGAATTGGACCCAATGGATTATCAAAACTTTGTGTGACAGAACATTGAATTAAAATAAATCCCAGAAACAATCCCCAACTTGCTAAAACAATCTTTTTTGTCATTTTACCTTATCTTTTGTGGACGACATATAAAATTTCGTCAGGTTGCATGCGGTATCGTTCGATTTGATCAAGCGAAAAATAGTTTTTCGGATCGTATTCTTGCACTTCCCATCCTGCTTTACGCAACCAATCTGGATAATCTCGTCCAAAAAGTCGCACATGATCGTATTGCCAAAAATGTTTTTCTCTTTCTTCTGGTGAAGTAATCGACCAATCCTCGTAGGTTTCAGCCCGATTTATGTCTTGTGGAACTTGTAAAATTCCCCATCCACCTGGTTTCATGACACGGTGTAATTCTTGCATGCAACGCAAAGCATCAGTTACGTGTTCCATAACGTGATTGCAAAAAACGACATCAAATCGATTGTCTTCCAGTGGAATATCATGTAAATCGAAGTGCATATCCGCAATGGGAGAAAGTAAATCACCCGTCAAATAAGAAAGGTTAGCTTGTTTTTTGAAAAGTGGATGAAAACATTGCTCCGGTGCGATGTGTAAAACATCTAACTTTTGAGCAGAAAAAAAGTTCGACTCATTTTTCAAGTACAACCACATCAAACGGTGACGTTCTAAGGTCAAATCATACGGGCAAAGCACATTTTCCCGATGAGCCACATTAGAACCGTAAGAGAGAAACTTACTGAATTTACGATCGCAAACCGGACATTCAACGTTGTTCCCTTTATATAGCAATGGAGCGACCATTTTGAACGGATAACTCAAGCGAATCAACCATGGACGCGGAATCGTATTGATTAAATATTTGTAAATTTTCTTCATAGCACTTAGCCAAAACCAAGTGTTTTAGCGATTGCAAATATACAGAATGCTTTAAAATCAAACGGTTTTAGATATAGAATATTCACACAAATTCTTTGATTTTACGCCATTTTGAAAAGGATAAATCACACTATTTTCATTATCTTCGCAAAAAGTAAACCATCGAAATGGCTTCTTTTGCAAAAACATTCACTTAAAATTGATTAAAACTCATAGTTTACCATGAAAAAAATCATTCTTTCCTTGTTCTCTTTCTTTGGATTGTTTGTCCTTTTAACTTCCTTTTTTCAACCACAAGACACACCTCAAAAAGAACAAAATTCCTTGTTGTGGAAAATCGAAGGAAATGGTTTGAAACAACCGTCCTATTTGTTTGGTACGATGCACTTAATTCAAAAAGAGTACTTCTATTTCCCTGAAAGTTTGAAGAAAATTGTCAAAAAATCGGATGTACTGGTGATGGAAATCGGTGATCTTGGCAATCAAGCTGAAATGATGAAATACATTGTGCTACCCGAAGGAAAAACGTTTTTTGATTATTTCACGAAAGAGCAAACTGATACCATTTTGTCTTGGGCGAAACAAAAAATGAATTTAAACGAAGATGCTTTCCGAGCAAATTTTTCCAAAATGAAACCTTTTGTCGTTGTTCAAACTGCTACTCAATTGAGTTTTATGGGAAAAACAGAATCCTATGAAATGACTTTGGATAGAATAGCAAAAGAAAATAAATTGAAAGTAGTTGGTTTGGAAACAATCGGTGAACAAATGGCCATGTTTGACAAATTAACGGACAAAGATCAAGCAGAAATGGTGCTTTCAGGAATTAGAGATGAAGAAAAATCGCTGAAAATGACCAACGATATGCAAGCCATGTATCGCAGACAACGAATTGATTCATTGTATTTGTATATCCAACAAGATGGAGGTGTTATTTCAGACAATAATGCGGAATTTCTGGATAATCGAAACAAAAATTGGATTCCAAAACTAAAAGAAATGATGCCGAAAGAAAAATTATTCATTGCTGTTGGTGCTGGACATTTGGGTGGACCTAATGGAGTAATTCAACTTTTAGAAAAAGAAGGTTACACGGTAACTCCCGTTAAATTGTAAATCATGAAACAAATCGCATTTTTTATTGTCGCTCTTCTTGCTTTTGGATGTAAGACCTACAACGAAGAAGACAAACAAAGCTTTGATCAAAAAATAGAAAAATTTATTGCAAAAAGCAATACTAAATTTGAACGTTCGGAATCTGGATTGTATTATTTTATTGATAAAAAAGGTGATGGTGAAAACATCAAGTTTACGGACGAAGTCAGTTTTACATACATGGGTAAATTGCTAAATGGAACCGTGTTTGATGGCAAAAACGAAAAAAAACCAGTCACTTTCCCGGTCAACCAATTGATCATGGGATGGCAAGAAGCGTTTATGTATATGCGAAAAGGCGACAAAGCAAAACTCATTATTCCACCCTCTTTGGGATATGGAGATCACGATTTGGAATCGATTCCACCCCACTCTATTTTGTATTTTGAAGTCGAAATAACCGATGTAAAATGAAAAACTGGATCCTCTTTTTCTTTTTAGTAATCGGATTGTCGGTTCATGCACAAACCACAAAAAAAGGGAGCGAAAAATGGGTGACTAAAAATGCGAATGATACGCTGTATTTCAGTGAATCACTTGAAATATATCAAGTTGCACCCAATACCTGGGTTCATGTTTCGTATTTAGAAACGGAAAGTTTTGGTCGTGTACCATGTAATGGAATGATTGCGATTCAACAAAAGGAATGTTATGTTTTCGACACACCTGCCAACGAAGCTGCTTCTATCGAGCTCATTGCATTTTTAGCGAAAGAAAAAATCAAGGTCATTGGGGTCATTGCAACTCATTTTCACAACGATTGCCTTGCAGGATTTGAAACATTTGAAAAAAATGGAATTCCAACCATGGCTTCTGAAAAAACAAATCGCTTGGTTCGAGAAAAAACACCTGACATGCATGAAGCTTTGATTCCACTGGAAGTTCCAACTAAACTTCGCTTAGGAACATCCACCATCGATTTATTTTATCCGGGTGAAGGACATACGCAAGATAATATTGTCGTTTTTTTTCGCGTTGACGCCAGTTTGTTTGGTGGTTGTTTAATCAAAGAAATGAACGCTAGCAAAGGATATTTGGGTGATGCCAATGAAATAACATGGAGTCAGTCTGTTGCGAAAGTAAAAAATGAATTTCCGAATGCACAAAAAATTATTCCGGGTCATGGTAAAGTCGGTGGACGAGAATTGTTGGATTATACGGAGAAATTGTTTTTACTTAAATAAAATGATTTAAAAACCGCTGAGGGCGCAGAGTTTTATTATAAAAAAGCATGTCGTGAACTTTACCAGTAAATTAATAATCATATTGATTATTAGTGTTTAAGAAAGATTTATTATCCTCCCCCTCAATCCCCCTCCAAAGGGGGAAGCTTGAAAATCAATTACTTTTGATTCAAAAAAACAAATTACTGGTAAAGTCAATGATAAGCATTAAAAAAATATTTGTTCAAAAAGTTAACGAAAATAATTTCGACGAATTATACTTAGTTATTAAACCATGCTTTCCAGTTGTAAACAACTAGTTTTCCTTCGTTGGATGTCACAAATACTTTTTTTCCATAAGATGTAATCGCATGAAATTTTCCTGCTTGCACAAAATGCCAATTCTTTCCGCCATCGTTACTCACATCCATTCCGGTTGGACCAACAGCAATCAATTTTCCTTTTCCGACATGAATCACATGCGAACGATAGCCCGCTGGTTGAGATTCGGAAAGCAAAAATGTTTTCCCCGAATCGATGGAATAACAAGCGATGCTGTCTTTTCGGTTGGGATTCAAATAATCTCCACCGACTAGCGCGATGTATTTTGACTTATTTCGATCAAAAATAACTTGAGAAAATGCACCACCACTTTCTACTTTCAACAAGGGAAGCGATGTTTCCCAAAAAAAATGTTTTCCAGGAATAAATCGAACGTAATGCGATCCGTTTTTCTGATAAACAACGCCAAAATCATGTGTAAAACGCTGAACAGCACTTCCACTTGCCGCAAACAAAGCAATTTTCCCCGTAGGCAAACCGTGCGCGTATTTTGCTTCGTTTACAGTTGAATCGCCACGAACAGAATAAATGACCAAACTATCGTTTACCGCATCCCCAAAAACAAATAGTTTGTATTTCGTCGCAATTAAATCATCCAAAAAAACGGCGTCATGAATGAGTTTGATTTGAGTCCACGTTTTTGTTTTGAGATTCATTTTCCACAATTCAGACGAATCACTGCTTTCCATGACATAAAGTTCATCGTTCCAAACCTGAAGATCGCGAATTTCCACCAACGATTTCGGCGCATCCAGTTGGATAAATTGTTCTTTTTTCGGATCGACAGCATACAATTCCCCGTCGCTAAAACCGACAAAAAGCGTTTTATTGTGCATACACAAAGCACGCGCATAATGCTTGGAATTTCCGAGTTGAAGTTGAGCGGAAACGTTAAAAAAGGAAAGAATAAAAATAACGATGAGGAGCTTTTGCATAATTTGAATGATACTGATAAACAAATTTAGGTTCTTTTATGGGTATTGTTGTTTTTTGATGATGAAATTATTTTCTATAAAAAATTGAAAGTCAGTTACTTTTATGTTTTATTTAAAATTGATTTATTTATCTTACTAAATCTTTGAAATCTAACTTTATCAAATCCCAGTACTTATTTCGCAAACAAACTGGATCAAAATCATTATCAGCTTGTTCAAAACTAATCAATTTTGTGAGTAAATCTTCTCTGTTTAAACCGAAAGGGTACCTTAGTTCATAGAAACCAAGCATTTTGTCAAGCGAAAAATGATTTAACAATTCATGTAAATCCCAAAAATCTTTCTTTCGACCATAATTTCCTATAACCTCTAATTTCATAGCAACAATTTCCTCTAAACTTGATAATCTTATCCCCTCGCTTTCAATTTTTGGGAAAACAAAATTATCTGTGTAGAATAAATCAACTTTTACCCATTTTTTATTGTCATTTCCAATAAAATAAGATTTACCGAAACCTTTATTCCCTTTATAGTTCATTTCGACATGCGAAAATGATTCAAGAAATAGATCATCAATTTTTACAAAGTCAATTGAATCGTATGGTGCATCTGTAAATAAATCAATATCAATAGAAAGTCGGTGTCCTAATGCTAAACTGAGTGATGTTCCTCCAACCAATCTAAACGATTTCAATTCATGGAATTGCATCAATTTAACAAGCCAAATCGTCAACTGTATTTCTATACAACTCCATATCTCATGATTTCATCAAAAATTCCTTTTTATTCTTCTCAAATACAGGCAAAAAATCATTTTGAATTATTTTCAATTCTTCTTTCACAATTTCTTTCCCATAAAAATCACTAATAGTTTCAATTTCAGTTTGATTCCCACGTTCGAACACCCGTTTGATAACTGCTTTGCGTTGTTTTTCCCAGTCAATTTTATCAAAATCCGTATCCCAAAACAACACCCTTCGAACGTTTGGTTTAGGTAAATTCAATCGCATTTTCTTAGAAGCTTCAGAAACTTCGTAACTCGCTTGTAAAAGCATAAAATAATCGGATTGAACTTCCAATTCTTCCCCAAGTTTGATGGATAAACCTGGAGTAATTCCCCGTTTTCCTTGCATGATTGCACTGATTGTTTGTGGGTATTCGTCAACGGATATAGCCAAATCTTTCGCTTTTAATTTTCGACGTTTTAATTCCCGTTTTAAAATTGCACCCGGATGTACTCCTTTTACAACTGAAATTTCTGGTAACATTGAACAACTTTTTAAAATCAAAGATACGAAAAGCAACTAAAGTAAACAAATTTGTTTATTTTATCAAAAGTTGAAAATGCATTGATTTCTGTGGGAGATTGGCACTATTTTGATTTTTTTACCTATTTTCGGTAGGGCAATATAAAATAAAACAATTCAATGGAAAAAGATGATAAACAAGAAGTTCAGAATTCATTTGATGAAGCTACTGGCATTTTGTATAAAGTCTTCCTACCCATTCTTTTGTTAACATTAATTCTCGCCTTTTTTTACAAAGAATCACCTTCTTACATTGAAGGAAAATATATGGAAATTAATCGTTTAGATTACAATGGTACTGTTGTCAAAAAAAGTTATAGTGGAGGACGTTATCCACATTATTTGATTCTTCGAACAGGAATGGAGGTAGGTGTCGATGCAGAAATATATCGCAAAGTCAAGATTGGTGATTCATTATCAAAAGAACCAAATTCCGATTCAATAACATTTTATACACGTTATTTCGATACAATTTATGAAGATTTGAATAGATACAATCGTGAAGATTATTTGAAAATTAAAAAAAGATAACTTCGTATCAATCCACCATTTCCCGCTCAACACTTGCACACACCAAATTAATTCCTGAATTTTGTGGCGATTATGAAGAAAAAGGTTGAAATTCTTGCTCCAGCGAAAAATTTAGTACAGGGAATGTTTGCCATCAATGCCGGTGCGGATGCCGTGTATATTGGTGCTCCGCTGTATGGTGCGCGTTCCAATGCGACAAACTCTGTGGAAGACATCGCAGAATTAGTCAAATACGCTCATTTATTTAAAGCGCAGGTTTTTGTAGTTATCAATACAATCCTGTACGACAATGAGTTGGAAGATTGCCGAAAATTGATTTATCAGTTATACGACATCGGTGTTGATGCCTTGATTATTCAAGATATGGCCATTTTGGAAATGGAATTGCCTCCGATCGTTCTTCATGCGAGTACGCAAGCCAACAACCGCGACCCGAAGCATGTGAAATTTTTGAAAGATGCTGGAATTCAACGTGTCGTGTTGGCCCGCGAATTGAACTTAGACCAAATCAAAGAGATTCATGAAGCAACGGATGTGGAACTAGAATCTTTCGTTTCGGGTGCCTTGTGTGTTTCG
>CAYRMV010000065.1:0-17765 GCA_964425255.1 uncultured Flavobacteriales bacterium | reverse complement strand
GCTTGAATAGATCCCGAACACGAGAAGCACCTACACCTACAAACATTTCAACGAAATCAGAACCAGAAAGAGAGAAAAATGGAACTTTCGCTTCTCCAGCAACAGCTTTTGCTAACAAGGTCTTTCCTGTACCAGGAGGTCCAACAAGCAATGCACCTTTCGGGATTTTTGCACCTAATTCAGTGTATTTTTTAGAGTTTTTCAAAAACTCAACAATTTCTTGTATTTCTTCTTTTGCACCATGCAATCCGGCAACATCTTGAAACGTAACGTTTGTAGATTTCCCTTTTTCATATACTTGAGCACGAGATTTCCCAATGTTGAAAATTTGACCTCCGCCACCGCCACCAGCGCCACCAGTCATTCTTCGCATAACGAACATCCAGATAACCACCAATATGATGATTGGCAAGATAAATTGAATTATACTTGCTAAGTAGTTTACTTCTTCACGAGTTTGGTAATCAATCGTTTGTTTTCCTTTTGACTTTAAAACTTCATTTGTTTTATCCAATTGAGTTAAAAAATTCCCTGGATCAGCAATATCCATCTGGAACATTGGAGCTGTGGAACGCGATTGATTTTTAGATTTGAATACATTTTGAATTGCTTTGTAGCGATCTGCAGATTGATTCAAAACAAACATTTGACCATCTTCCGTTATTTTGAAGTCAACTCGGTTTTTGTTCACCAAACGAACATCCATTACGTAACTTGAATCGGCTAATTCAAAAAATACTTTAGAAGAATTAATTTTCACCTCTGTACCACTACTCCAGAATAGGTTGATACCAATAAATGCAAGTCCTACCAGTGCATAAATCCAATAAATATTAAATGGATTTTTCTTTTTATTTTCTTGATTTTCAGACATTTTTCTTTAATTATTGTTAGTCCAAATTGGGGATGTCAATCCGTTTTGCATCTGCCCATAAATCTTCTAAATCGTAAAATTGACGTGCTTCTTTGTAGAATATATGACCAACAACACTCACATAATCAAGTAAAATCCACTCGGCATTTCCTTTACCTTCTTGGTGCCAAGGGCGTTCTTTTAATTCTTTACGTGTGTGTCGTGTTACTGAATTTGCTATTCCATCCACTTGAACAAATGATTCACCCGAACAGATAACAAAAAAGTCTGTTACTGAGTTTGGTACATCTCGTAAATCCAATACGACAATATCTTTTGCTTTGTTTTCTTGCATTCCCTCGACAATCGCGTCGCACAAAACTTGGGAATCAATATCTTTTACTAATTTGTACATTCTTTTCTTATTCTCTACAAAACTAATTGAAAAATTGACATTTTTGTAACATCATTTTAAAAACGATTCAAGATCTAATAAAGTTTAACCATGATAGGCCAAAAAATCATTTTCAAAGATTCACTTGATTCAACCAACAATTATGTTGCCAAACTACTTTCTTTGGGTGAGATGAAGTCGGGTACGGTTATAATGGCAGGCGAACAGACTCACGGTAGAGGTCAAAGGGGGAATGTTTGGGAGGCTGAGCATTTTAAGAATTTGATTTTCAGTACATATGTTGAGTATGCTAATTTGTCAGTGCATCAGCAATCAGCACTTTCTCAATGGGTCAGTTTGGCACTTTGTCATACACTTGAGGATTTTGGTATTCAAGCAAAAATCAAATGGCCGAATGATTTGGTTGTCGGAAATCAAAAAATTGCAGGAATCTTGATTGAGAATCAATTAAAACAAAATCAATTGATTAGCTCAATTATTGGAATTGGTTTAAATGTCAATCAAATTGCATTTAATTTAACAAATATTACCAGCATGAAGCTTTGTTTGGGACGAGATTTTGAAGTGGACCAAGTAGCTTTTCAATTGATTCAACGTTTAAATGAATTGAGTATATTTATTCAATCTCAACGGTTTTACGATCTGAAAAATAGTTATTTACAGAAAATGTGGTTGTTTGATTCGTGGAGTTTGTTTAACGAGCCAGGTCAAGAAGTGTTTGAAGGTAAAATTATGGATGTAAATGATTCCGGGCAATTGGTATTGATTACCCGAAATCAAGAAATTAAGACCTATTCGATGAAAGAGGTTGAATTTACTTTGCGTAATATGCCTGTAATTTAGTTGACATGTAATTAAATAAATTCGTCAACGGTTTTTCAACCATCATTTTCAAAAACATATTTACTTCTCCATCAAAAGCAATGTAACCGTCAGTTGAATCACCATTTTCTTTTAAGTGAATGGTAAGATTAAATGCAAATGGCGCTTTCTCGCCCGATTTCATTTTAATTTCAGTATATTCTGTTGAAGAAACTTGTGTTAGTGGAATGATAAATCCTCCTTGTACTTTAAATGAACAAGAAGTGGCATCTGCTTGAAAATCGCTGATGTTGTCTTTGGGTAGGATGTGAATTAAATTTTCCATGTTCAATAAAAAGGCATAGACTGTTTGAACATCTGCTTGAACGGTTACTTGTGTACTATCAATTTTCATTTCAGATTTATATTTTAGATCAAAAAAAAGAGTTGGAAAAACCAACTCTTACAAATATACTTATTTTCCCCATTCAGATGGATTCTTCCTCCAATCTTGCAAGGATTCAACATCATTTTCAGATATGAACTCCATTTTTACAGCTTGTTTCATCAAGTAATCATAATTTGTCAGTGTGATATATGGACAATTTGCTTGGGTGAAATTTTCTTCAGCCACATCAAATCCATAAGTAAAAATAGCCACTAAACCTTTTACTTCACAACCAGCAGCACGAAGCGCTTCAACAGCTTGTAAACTACTTCCACCAGTGGATACTAAATCTTCGATTACAACAACTTTTTGTCCAGCTTGAAAATCACCTTCAATTTGATTTCCTAAACCATGACCTTTGGCAGAGCTTCTAACGTAGATAAATGGAATTCCTAATTCTTGAGCAATGAGTGCGCCCTGGGCAATACCACCTGTTGCAACACCTGCAATAACATCCGGTTTGCCGAATTTTTCAAGGATAACGTCGGTGTAAGATTGTCTAATAAATGTACGAATACTCGGGTATGATAAAGTTTTACGATTATCACAATAAATGGGCGATTTCCAACCAGAAGCCCATGTGAATGGATTTGCAGGCTGTAATTTAATTGCTTTAATTTGCAATAAAAATTCGGCAACTTTCAGTGCTCTGTCGTCATTTAATTTCATGGTTGCAAATGTATAAAGTTTTTGTTCAAAATAGACCGTTGTATTTCATTTTAGAGAAAGAAATTTCAACTTTTGATGGTATTTTCATTCGAGCTTCGTTGGCTGCGTCCCAGCGAGATTGGCTTTTTTGCTTATTAGATTCCACACAGGAACATATTCCTATTTATCTCTTTTCAGACAATTTGGATGAAAGTTTGGAACATTTTTTCCATGACTATGATTTTGTTGAGGCAGCTGGTGGAATAGTTCGTCGGAAAAACAGAATTTTATGTATCAAACGCCATGGTTTTTGGGATTTACCGAAAGGAAAAATGGAAGATGGTGAAAAGCCTGAGATTGCTGCTGTGCGTGAGATAGAAGAAGAATGTGGAGTGAAAAATGCGACAATTCAAGATTTACTTTGGATCACTTATCATACGTATGAATTCAAAGGTAAACCGACAATAAAAAAAACGTATTGGTTTGACATGTCGTTTGAAGGAAAAAAAGATGTGTTTCCTCAAGAAGAAGAAGGAATTACGAAAGTGAAATGGAAGAAAACAGATCGATTACTTTCGTTTATATCCAATACGTTTGATTCGATTTTGGATGTAATTGCTGCTTACGAGAGTAAATACCCGATTTAATTTACTTAATACAAAAATTAAATTAAGCGTTGTTTACTTGCTTTTTGAATTGCTTCAACTTTGTTGTGGACTTGTAGTTTTTGGTAGATATTTTCAATGTGTTTACGAACAGTGGAGGGTGAAATAAATAGATTTTCAGCAATTTGTTTGTAATCTTGACCTTTTGCTAAAAGTTGAAGTACATCCGTTTCTCGAGCAGATAAATCAGCAGAAACTTCAAAGCTTTCAATTTCACTTGGCGATAATGGGTTTCGAAGTAATTTGAGTGCTTTCAAAGCGATTCCAGCCGACATTGGTGCTCCTCCATCCATGATTTCTTGAATGCCATCCATGAGTTTATGAGGTGGTTCATCTTTTAAAATGTACCCATTTGCACCGGCTTGGATAGCCTGAAAAATATGGTTTTCATCATCAAGAACGGTGAGCATAATTACTTTGATGTGAGGGAATTTTTCGCGGACTTTCGCAGTAGCACGAATTCCATCCATTTCAGGCATTTGAATATCCATCAGAATTACATCTATGTTTGAATCAACAGCCAATTTGTTCAATAAATCTTGACCGTTTATTCCTCTGTATTTGAAGCGAATCCGATCTTCAAAGAAACCCAGTTTTTCTTGAATACTTTTGGCTAATAATGAATTGTCTTCTGCTAATGCAATTTTGAACATATACTTCCTTTTGGACAAAGGTAAAATAAATGAATGGGTGAACCAATACGTCAAATTGCGTATTCAAAAATAGAAGAAGGAGTCAAATAAAGTTTATTTTTTTGTTAATTTCATTTCTACATTTTCAATTTGTTGTAAACTTGTGTTAAAATTAATATCCATGAAAAAACTACTTGTATTCACAGCCATTTCGCTTTTCGCTTTGGGAGCTAATGCGCAAGAAAAAAATAATGCGAAAGCAAAACCTACTAAAACAGAAAAAACGGCTAAGGTTCAAAAGCCAGCTGTTGAGTTTAAAACACTTGTTATTGAACGAAATGACATTCAGTATGGTGCAGACGAAACATTTACTTTTGAGTTTAAAAATAACGGCAAAACACCAGTGATTGTATCCAATGTTCAAACTTCTTGTGGTTGCACGACTGCTGAAAAACCAACAGAACCAGTTCAATCGAAGAAATCAGGTAAAATTTCAGTTAAATACGACACAAAGCGTGTTGGTCCATTTACAAAAACAATTACGGTTACAACCAATGCTGGTGAACCAATTGTATTGACAATCCAAGGAAAAGTAGGAGAGAAACCTGCTGAGAACTAAAATTATCCAATCTCATTTGAAAAGGTCTCCAACGAGTTGTGAGATCTTTTTTTGTTTTATTAAAATAAAATTTCAACTCTTTTCGTCAATTGTGGATAAACCATTTGAAAAAAATCGATTTTTTGTCTTTTATGTGTTGATTTTGGGTTAAATTTGCATTTTCAAAATAACGATGTCCACGGAAGATTTACAAAGTACCGTCAAAAACATTTTTTCGGCATATCTCGAACAAAATGGCCACAGGAAAACTCCTGAGCGTTTTGCCATACTTGCTGAAATCTATAATTATTCGGGTCATTTTGATATAGAATCGCTTTATATTAAAATGAAGAATCAAAATTACCGTGTTTCTCGTGCCACATTATACAATACCATCGAGCTTTTGTTAGCATGTAATTTGGTTCGAAAACATCAGTTTGGAAAAAATATTGCTCAATTTGAGAAGTCGCACGGATCGAAGCAACACGATCATGTGATTTGTACCGATACTGGCGAAGTAATCGAATTTTGTGATCCGCGCATTCAACATATCAAAGCAACTATTGAAGAAGTTTTTGGTGTGAAAATTCAACATCATTCCCTTTATTTTTATGGTGTCCGTAATTCGGACGAAGAAAGTCAATCGTGAGTTGTATTTTTCATATCGCCGTTGAACCATCTGTGGTTATTTTTTCTATTTCTGGGAAAATCAATCACGACGATACAATTACCGAATTGGTTGATGCACTTACAATTCAACTTGAGCAAGGACAAAAAAAGTTTTTACTGCAAATTTCAGATTTGACTTATATAACCAGTTCCGGTTTGAATCTGTTTATTCGTATTTTGACTCGGGTTCGCAATGCAGGAGGAGATCTTGTATTAGTAGGACTTCAAGGAACTGTAAAGAAATTATTCGAAATCTCAAAATTAATAGAAATATTCACCGTTTGTTCTTCGTTGGAGGAAGGACAAGCTAAATTGATACAACAAAAAGCATGAATGTAGATGTATTGTTAGGTCTCCAATGGGGAGATGAAGGAAAGGGGAAGATTGTTGATGTCTTAACGCCACAGTATGATATAATTGCCCGTTTTCAAGGAGGGCCAAATGCAGGCCATACCTTGGAGTTTGAAGGGATTAAACACGTATTACATACCATTCCTTCTGGGATTTTCCACAAAAATGTAATCAATTTAGTTGGTAACGGAGTTGTTATTGATCCAGTTGTTTTTCAAAAAGAATTAGACAAATTAGCACCTTTTCAATTGGATTTGAAAAATACCTTGTTGATTTCGAAAAAAGCACATTTGATTTTACCAACCCATCGTTTGTTGGATGCTGCATCTGAATCAGCAAAAGGAAAAAACAAAATTGGTTCAACTTTGAAAGGAATTGGACCAACTTACATGGATAAAACAGGAAGAAATGGTTTACGTGTTGGTGACATTTTTTCGCCAAATTTTAAAGAAAAATATGCTTCCTTGGTTGAGAAACATGTTGGTATGTTGAAGCATTACGAAGGATTTGAATATGATCTTGGTCCTATGGAAATTCCTTTCTTTGAAGGAATTGAGGTGTTGCGCTCCTTAACATGTGTGGATAGCGAACAATACATTAATCAAGCTTTAAAAGACGGTAAGAAGATTTTGGCTGAAGGAGCACAAGGAACGATGTTGGACATTGATTTTGGAACGTATCCTTTTGTAACTTCATCTAACACAGTTACTGCTGGGACATGTACTGGTTTGGGAGTTGCTCCAACACGTATCGGAAATGTAATTGGAATTTTCAAAGCATACTGTACACGTGTAGGAAGTGGTCCGTTTCCTTCAGAATTGATGGATGAAATTGGAGAACAAATTCGTCAGGAAGGAAGAGAATTTGGTGCTACTACTGGAAGACCAAGACGTTGTGGATGGATTGACTTACCAGCAATGAAGTATGCAATCATGATCAATGGTGTGACCGAATTATCTATGATGAAAGCGGATGTCTTGAGCATTTTCGATACAATTCGTGTTTGTACTCATTATGAAATAAATGGAGAACGTGTGGATTACTTGCCGTTTGACATCAATGATTATGAAATAACGCCAATTTTCGAAGATCTTCCCGGGTGGAATTGTGATTTAACAGGCTTGACTTCGTATCAAGAAGCACCTTCGGAATTGAAATCTTATGTGGATTACTTAGAAAAACAATTAGAAGTTCCAATTACTGTTGTATCTGTTGGACCAGACAGAAGTCAAACTTTGGATAACCGAAAATAAATGAATCAAACGATTTGGACATATCTACGAATTGCGCTTTTATGGAGCGCAATTTTTTTGCTTTCAGAAAATGGGTTTTCTCAGAATGGGAAATTGGTTCTTTTACCTGGAGCTGAAAAATTATCGTATGATGAAAAATCGGGTTTGCAACGCTTGGTTGGTAATTTAAGTTTTACTTATCAAGGACATACCATGTTTTGTGATTCAGCTCATTTTAATGATCGAACCAGCGAAGTATGGGCATACGGAGGTGTGCATTTGAACCGAGATGATGTATTTAATTTGTTTTGTGATTCGCTTTATTATAACGGGAAAACGAGAAAATCAAAATTGTGGGGAAATGTTCGGGTACGAGACCAAGAATATCTTATTCGAACGGATACATTAGAATACGATGCGAAAAAAGAAGTTGCCATTTATCGCTACGGTGGTAGAATCGAAAACACATTAACCAAAGAACGATTATCTAGTAAGGTGGGGTATATGTATCCACAATCGAAAAATCTTTTTTTCAGTGGTAAAGTTTCTTATCGAAATGAAGATTTGACTATGACTTCTGATACGCTTCAATATAAATACCAACAAAAGAAGGCTTATTTTTTCGGACCGACGAATATTACAACCAAAGACACCAAGATTTATTGCGAAAAAGGGTGGTATCAAACCGAATTGGAAGAAGGATTAATTCAAAAAAATGCCAATGTTTGGAAAGGCCCACAATACATTCAAGGAGATAGTTTGTTTGTTAAATCAAAGATTGGTTTTGCAGAAGGAAAAGGGAATGTTATATACCGAGATTCAACGCAGCCCTATGAGTTTCATGGGAATCGTTTTTGGAAAGATGATCGAATAGGTAAAAGTTTCCTAACAAATAAAGCTTTATGTATCTATCGATTAAGCTCGGATACGCTTCACATTCATGCAGATACTTTGTTTACTTTTTCTGATTCAGCACTGCAAATGAATTCGTTTGTTGCACGTAGAGACGTCAAGTTTTTTAGTACAAATGTGCAAGCTGTTTGTGATAGTTTGTTTTATTTAAAAGATTCAAGCCGAATGTTACTGCGTGAGAAACCTATTTTATGGAGTAAAAATGGAGAATTGAAAGGAACCAAAATGGATGTTTACTTGAAAGATAGCTTGATTGATTGGGTTTTTATTGATCAAAAAGCTACGGCTGTAATGGAATTAGATTCAGGTAATTTTTACAATCAAATTGGTGGTAGAGAAATGAAAGCATATTTCAAAAACAACGAAGTGGAAAAAGTAATTGTAGACGGGAATGCTCAAACCATTTTTTATCCTGAAGAGACAATTGAAAATGATACTCTTGTTGAGATCAAGCGTTCAGGAATGTCTCGTGTTTATGCCAGTTCTCTGCAGATAACTTTAGACAGTGGAGAAGTGGAGCGAATTCGTTACATTGAAAAACCTGATGCTGTTTTTTACCCGATCAATCAAATCAATCAACAAGAAAAATTTGTACAAGGATTTTCTTGGAGTCCACTGTTAAGACCCAAGTCCGTCGAAGAAATGCTGGTCGACTAGATTAACGTAAAATCGTAAAATGTCCCGTGTGCTCGTAACGTTTGTCTGTTCGAGAATCTTTGAAATTTAATCGCCAAACATAACTACCTTCCGGTGAAGGCAATCCTTGATACGTTCCATCCCAGCCAAATAAATGATTATTTGATTCAAACAGAATTTCTCCCCAACGGTTATAAATCGTTAATTTATAATTGTATGGATCAAATCCACTGGAGAAAACAGGATTAAAGACATTGTTGTATTCATCTCCATCGGGTGTAAAAGCATTTGGAACATAAAAGATTAGTTCTTCCAATACTTGAACGAATTTGGAAATCGTGTCTCGACAACCTCCATCGTTGATTGCGATTAATGTTACTTCGTATTCACCTGGTAATTCATCGTATGTGTAGCTAGGATCTAACAGAGATGAAGTTCCACCATCACCAAAAGTCCAAAAATAGGAGCTTGCATTGGTTGATTGATTGATAAAATTAAAGGTTGGATAGAAAATATTTGCAGTATAATCACCGACTGTAAAGTCTGCAATTGGATTCGCTATAACACAAACGAGATTCGGGAAAACACGTGAGTTTGTACAGCCATTGCTTGTTGATGTAACGGTTACATTATAACAACCAGGTTCAACGAATTCATGAATTTGGGTTCCTAATGCATTCGAAGTTGGTGTTCCATCTCCAAAATCCCAAGTGATTTGTTGGGACAAAGGATTACTCATGTCAGATAAAATTGCTGTATGCGGTTCGCAACCAACAGTTGGATCGACGTAGATATCAACGACAGGAATGGGATTAACAACGATTTGTGTGCTTGCAATTCCACCGCAAGGAATAGCAGACATATCATAGGTGATTGTATGAGTACCTGGATTAGCCACATTTGGATCAAAAACAGCAGGAGAAATAATTCCATTTCCTGACCAAATCCCTCCAGGGACATCTGCAATTAAATTAATAACACCATTGTTTTCACATATGGGTAAAACAGGTGAAATAACAGGATTTATTGTTGGGTTTAGATTAACAGAAGTGGTAGTTGTGTTTGTACAACCATTTACATTGGTTGTCACGGTATAAGTTCCTATTACTGCGTTTGTTGCATTTGGAATAGAAGGGTTTTGATCAGTGGATGAAAAATTATTCGGGCCTGTCCATGAATAAGTTGCACCCGGAAGAGAGTTGGCTGTTAAATTTAATGTTTCTCCAGAACAAATTGGAGAATTACTAGATGCAGTTACAACCGGAGAAGAACCAACTGTGACAGTAACTGTTCCAGTAGCAGCACAGCCATTTACATTGCCATTTACCGTATATGTGGTTGTGTTTGCTGGACTTGCTGTTATTGTTGCACCAGAAGTTGGACTTAAACCTGCCGTTGGTGTCCATGTATAATTACCAGATCCACTTGCAGTTAAACTGACATTTCCGCCAGGACAAACAGTCGGATTGGTAGGAGTGATACTGATTGCACCATTTGGGTTGACTGTTATTTGAGTAGAAGAAGAACTTTGACAAGGTAGTTGACCAATCGTATAATTAATTGTGTGTGTTCCAATGCCAGCAGTTCCAGGATTAAACATTCCACTAGCTGAAGTACCAGGTCCCGACCAAGTTCCACCTTGGTTGGTTGCTGTTAATTGAACAGGAGAGCCAGATTGACAAAATGGACCAGCAGAATTAATGGTAGCGTTTGGAAGCCCCGTTTGAGCGCTATTAGGAGTGTTAGCCAATTGAATCGTAAAATTATTGGATGAACCACTCCAGTTTTCCACTACAATCATCAACGTTTGACCTGCTGAAACACTTGGTGCAGGAATGGAAGATGGACAAGGAAAGCTTGTTCCGAATTGAGCACAACCACTTGAGTTGGAAGCATAGTTACAACCTAATTGGTTAGAGTTATTTTGAATTGCCGTACAAGGTGCAACTCCATTGGGCACATTGAAGACAGCCACATCTAGAAATCCGCTACTTGCATTTCCATCGATTAGCATGTTTAATTGACCACTTTGAGTAATATACAAAATAATATATCCAACGTTCGGACCAAAAAAATCCAAGCATGTACTAACTTGGTTTCCAGGAGAAACAAAAGTGAAGTTGGGGCTTTGTGATAAATCGCATACAGAAGTATTTGTATTACACTGTGCGTTTAAATAATTGAAAGTAGAAATCAAAAAAATCAGGGTAAAAGTAATTCGTAGCAAATTTTTCATTTTATGATTTTTTTAATACAAATTTTGTGTATCCAAAAACACGGAATATTTCATTAATACGTTCATCCGAGATTGTATTTGGAACGACCAATTTAATATGTTGGTTATTGATTTTAATCTCACTTATTTCTGGAAATAAAAGTTTGAATCGATTTTCGTAGATGGATTCTTTTTCGCTTGAAATGGGTTTGTAAGAATCAAAATATAACGTTTTCTCCTTTTCATTTAGAGAAAATTGAAAAATATAAGCATCAGGTAAAATTCCCATTTGATTTATCTGACGATCTATTTCAATCGATGAAAGATTTAAAGATACAAGCGAATCTTTTTGTTTCAATAATTCATCCATTTTTTGAGAAAAACTCAAAGTGATGAATTGAATAAAACAAATAGTAATAGTAATGCGTGACATGTTTACACTTTTTTTGTAAAAATAACAATTTCGTTGAAAAATTGAATTGCAAATGAAAAAAGCCCTTGTTTCCAAGAGCTTTCTTAGTGTTTTATCGAATATTTGCTGAAATCTACTAATTAAAAAATCAGTTTATTAAAATTTATAACTAACCCCTAAACTTGGTAATGCAGGAAATTGATAGATTTTTTCGTTAGTTACACGATTCACATAAAAAATATTGTTGCGGTTATACACATTGGTCAAACTCGCAATAATTTCCATATTTGTTTTGTTTTTGAATTCAATGTTCTTTTTCACTGTAATATCCAATCGGTGGTAAGTTGGCAATCTTTTAGAGTTAAAATCACCTAACAAAGTAGAAACACTGTTTGTGTTTGATGTCGTGTAATCTGAATTAAGTCCATTATTCAGTGTTTCGTTTTGGAAGAATCCTGCCGTGGGTGTAAAAGGAAGTCCTGAACCAAAATTCCAACGAACGCTCAATTCTAAATTTTTCTTTTTACCAAAATTATAAGTTGAAACAACATTCAAGTTGTGGCGACGGTCAAATACAGGAGCATATTCAACAAATCCATCCCAACGGGTTGAATATCCATACGAATAAACTCCCCAAAGGAAGAATCGTTCTCTTGAATACTTAACCAATAGGTCAACTCCGTATGATTTACCTGATTCGATGATGAAGTCTTTTTTCAATTCATCTGGTTTGTCAGCAAACAAATCAATATCGTCGTATGCTTTGTTTTGATTGATATTGCTTAATTGATCAAAATACTTGTAATATGCTTCTATGTTGAAGCTCAGATATTTGTTGAAATCATATTCGTAACCTATGATTGCATGCCAAGAATACTGAATGGAATTGCGTACATCACGCACATTTCCATTTTGTGTTGTAAATTGACTTTGAACATTAGAAGGCGCTGAAAGCAAACCATTGAACAAATTCACAACATCACGATCAGAGGATGCGGATGTAAAATTTTGAGAATATCTTCCTCCTGAAACTTTCAAACGCATTTTTTCATTTAAGTTGTATTTTGCTCCTAGACGTGGTTCCGGAGAGAATTTACCTTGATCAGCAGCTGTGTATAACTGAACACGAAATCCAGGTTGAATGACCCAACGATTTCGAACAATGCGGTAATTGGCATAACTTCCTACCTCGAAATTGAAATTGTTGTCTTCAATTTTTGACTTGAACTCGTTATAGGTAAGGTAATTCGTTTCAAATCCATTGATGTTTACACCAATATCCAATTGGCCTTCACCTTTTTGAAAAAAGGTAAAATCAAACCCTAAATCAGCACCACCAATAGAGGATGAACGCGGTTGGGCATTCACTTCATTGAATTCAAGTGCATATCTAGACATGTTAAAATGACCACGTATAAACACAGAACTTCCTCCAGGTATTAAAACAAAGTTGGCACCACCTCCTGATTGTTGCCAGTTCAAATCAGCTAAATCAGTATAACGAACCTTATCAGTATTGTTGAATCCAAAAAAACTAAATTTAGATCCGCCATCCGCGTTTAAGGTTACTTTACCATAAATATCCGTAAAAGCAAAAGGTAATCCATCTCCATTGTTTACACGTGGATACAGATTTTCCGACGTATAATCTAATAAGGAATGTTTGGTAGAAAATACATAACTTGCTTTGCTTGGTTTCCCATTTTTTGGTTTACTGAATGGACCTTCAAGAACTAACTTTGCTAAGAATGGACTTACAGATACTTTTCCTCCGAATTCTTTTCTGTTTCCATCTCGGTAAGTAATATCCATAACTGACGAAATTCGGCCTCCGTAACGCGAATCAAATCCACCTGTGTAAATGTCTACGTTTTTGACAAGTTCGGTTTCGAAAATTGAGAAAAATCCAATAGAGTGAAAAGGCGTATAAATAGTCATTCCATCTAATAAAATTTTGTTTTGAATGGGCGTTCCACCTCGAACATACAATTGTCCCCCTTGGTCCCCCGTAGTGACAACCCCTGGAGTTACACTGAATGCACCAACAACATCATTTTCAGCACCAACACTCGGAACTCGTTCCAATCCTTTTTTGTCTAATTTAATTTGAGACATTTGAACTTCGGTTGATTTTTTTCGCTGTTCAGCAGAAATTGTAACTTCATTTAAGTCTTTTACGGTTGCTTTTTGAAGTTCAACTTTTACGTCGTAAATCTGATCAACCCGAACAAGTTCAAAATTTTGAGAAACAACTTGATACTGTTGGTTTTCGATGCGGAGTTCGTATTTTCCAACATTTAATTTCGGAATAGAAAAGAAACCATTCACATCGGTGATAGCACCATAGATTGTTTCAGATTCGCTGATTAATTTTACTTTTTCGAATGGTACAACTTCACCAGTAGCTTGTTCACGTACAAATCCACGAACGGTTGCACGTTGACCAAACAACGAGTTAAAACTGATTAAGAAGAAAAGGAGAGTGATGAATTTTACAGTTTGATTCATGTTATATTTTTTCAAGAGTTCGAAGATACATAATTATGATTTTTTAACCATAAAAATCGCTAAAAAGTATTCAACAGGTCAAAGTATTGATTGAACGGAGTGATTTCAGCCTTTTTTCAAAGCCATTTTTGCTTTTTCCCAGTAAACATCTAACTCTGTTAAGTTCAGTTCGCTCATGGTAAGACCTTCAGAAGTGAGTTGATTTTCCATCCATTGAAAACGATGAATGAATTTTTGATTGGTTTTACTTAAAGCATTTTCAGGATTGACACCAATAAAACGGGCATAATTGATCCATGCAAAAAGAACATCTCCGAATTCTTGTTCTATTTTTTCTGTGTCCTTGTTCTGAATTTCAACTTTCAGTTCGTTGGTTTCCTCAATAACTTTCTCCCAAACTTGATCCGCATGGTCCCAATCAAAGCCTACACCTTTCACTTTTTCTTGAATTCGCATGGCTTTTACCAATGCAGGTAAGGATTTAGGGACACCTTCCAAGACGGATTTTTTGCCTTCTTTTAATTTTATTTTTTCCCAATTGGCTTTTACTTCTTCCTCTGTATTTGCCTCTACATCGCCGTAAATATGTGGATGACGGTGAATTAATTTGTCGCAAATTCCGTTCAAAACATCCGTAACATCAAAAGCGCCTTTTTCACTGCCCAGTTTTGAATAAAAAACCATGTGTAGGAATAAATCACCAATTTCTCCTCGTATTCCATTCATATCTTGATCCATGATAGCATCAGCTAATTCGTATGTTTCTTCTATCGTAAGTGGACGTAAGCTTTCAAATGTTTGTTTTTTATCCCACGGACATTTTTCACGTAAATCGTCCATAATATTGAGTAGTCGTTCAAAAGCTTTGAGTCTTGGATCCATATTCTTTTTTTATCAAAATTACTTTTTTCTCACAAGAAGAAACTTTTAATTGTGAAAATATCATGTATTTTTGTTTCATGAATCCCAAGTTTCTACTCATTTTATTCTTGTTTTTCACATTTCAACTGCATTCTCAGCTATCGCAATGGGGCTTTGAAGCGAAACCTAAGATTGGTTTTTTGATGGCGCATCGGGGAGTTATGGGGCATTTACCGAGAGAACATGCGTTAGGTGGTGAATTAGCTTGGTTTTTTCAACCTTCAGGTAAAAAAGAATGGCATCATGCTTATCGTTTTCCGCGTGCGGGAGTTGCTTTGTATGGAAGTACGGTTGGGAACAGAGAATTATTGGGTTCGTATTTTGGCGCTTATTCTTTTGTTGAGTTTCCTTTCGTAAAAAGAGAAAGATCTGAGTTTACTGGAAAAATTGGTGCAGGTTTAGGGTATGGCTCAAAGGTTTTTGATCAAGAATTGAATCCGAAAAATGTGGCCATGTCAACTCACATCAATGCTTTAATCAGTTTGGGATTGCAATACCGTCGTTTTTTTGGAGATTACCATGCTGTACTTGGTGTCGATTTGACGCACTTTAGCAATGGATCAACAAAAGTTCCGAATTTAGGAATCAACTTGCCTTATTTCAGTTTAGGACTTGGAAAAACAATCCATAAAAGTCCTACTGATTCACTAGAATTGTGGAAAAAAATGGGTTTAAATCAAGCACTAAAATACCGTTGGGATTTTTCAATCAATGCGATTGCTTCAGTTAAAGAGGTTTATCCAACAGGTAGAAGGAAATTTCCAATTTATGCAATTTCGATGTTTGGAAGCAAACAATTTGGGCCGAAATCAGGGATTGAACTAGCATTAGATTTGATTTACAAAACGAGTACTGAGGTGTATAAACAAGACTTATATCCAGAAAAAAAGAAAAGTGATATCGTTCAAGCGGGAGTCTATGTTGGCTATGTTTTACCATTAGATCGTTTGCGGTTTGTACTTGGAATGGGGACTTATGTTCGCGATGTTTACAATTCAGATGATTTGTTCTATCACCGAATCGGGATGCGATACAGAGCGTCAGAACATTGGAATGTACAATTGGTTTTAAAGTCGCATTGGGCAAAAGCAGATTATGTTGAATATGGAATTGGGTATGTATTTTAAGCGTTTCATTTTTATTATTGGTTTTGTTTTCTTCTTTTTTTCGTGTAAAAAAGCGGAAGATCGTTCGTGTTTTAAGTCAGTAGGGAAGATGAGCTCCAAGGAAATTGCCTTGCCATCATTCGAGTTAATGGAATTGTACGAGCACTTGGAATATGAATTGATTCAAGATTCGACTGACAAATTGGTATTAATTGGTGGTGAAAATTTGTTGAATTCAATTCGTTGGGAGGTCAATGACGGAAAGTTGAAGATTGAAAACAAAAACAAGTGCAATTTTCTTCGCAATCAAAATAAAAAAGTAAAAGTTGAAATTCACTTTACTTCTCTGATCAACATTTATTATGTTGGAACAGAATCGATGACAAACAAAGATACGCTTGATTTGCCTTATTTCACTTTGTTTTTAATGGATGGCGCTGGATCAGTAAATTTGTGTGTGAAATCGGATATTTTACAAGCCGATATTGGTCATGGATGGGGAGACTACACTTTGTCTGGTAAATCTAACTATGCACGAATTGCAGCAAGAAGCAATGGGTTTTGTGATGTGTATGAGTTGAAAGTAAGAGATTCCATTTATGTGAGCAATGCTTCTCCAGGTAAAATCAAATTGACAGCTGATCAAATTCCCTTGCGTGGAAAGATTTTGGCTGATGGAGACGTTTATTACAAAGGAATTCCGACTTTGATTGAAGTGACAGAATCTTCAAAAGGAAGATTGATTGATCAAAATTAACGCATAAAAAAAGGAGTTCGAAAACTCCCTTTGTTATATTATCGATTTCATCAAAAATTACATTCCTCTTTTTAATTGCATCAACACTTTGAATGCTTTATCTACATCATCTTGGTTGAAGATTACTGTAAACTCATTGGCGGTTGAAACGATTTCGACAATGTTTAATCCTTCCCAAGCTAAATGTTTAAGGATGTAGTAGTAAACACCATAAATTTCGGTATTAACACTTGGAAGTTTTACCGTGATGGAAGCAAGATTTCGAGTGTGAGACTTTAGTTTTTCTTGTTTCAGCAAATTCAATAATCGATCTGTAAAAGCTGAATTAGTAACAATCGTTGTTTCTGTAACACCTCTACTAATCGTGTAAAAACTATCATTTTCTCCTTCTAACATTTGGATTAACTCCGCTTGTTTGCGTTTCAACGATTCCGAATTTTCAAAAGTGAAATCTTCCAAGTTACTTCGAACCAAAAAATCACCCAAATCCCCCATGATATTCACGATTTTCAAATTCAATCGGTGATATAAACCTGGAGTCATTCGTTTGATAGCCATAACAATCGCACCTTCTTTCACTTCAGAGCCATAGATTTCTTCTATTTCTGGTTTGATTTTTCGTGCTAGAGCAGAAATATTCACCAAATTTTCAGTCATTGCTTCACGAAGAAACGGACTTCGGTTGATGATGTCTTCTGTAATTTTTCCAATTGATTGCATAGAAGGGAGTTTTAATTTTTTGGGTATTTTGTTTTTTCGGATGTGAATTTAATAATATTTTATTTTAATAAATTACCGTTCATCAATAAATTATACATTTTTCATTAAAAATTAACAACTTTACCGATTTGATTGTTGTAGAATTAACAACTTACAACGAATTTAGACATAAAAATGAAAGTCTAAAATAAATAACTAAGCTTCAATTCGTTCCAAAACCCATTTTTTAGCCAATTCAAATTGATCTTTGATGCTGAGATGGCTGT
>CAYRMV010000064.1:0-18215 GCA_964425255.1 uncultured Flavobacteriales bacterium | reverse complement strand
CACCGTTATTCGATCCATGATTTTTTTAGCTAAATCAATTTCATCTTGCGTCAACCCCTGAAGTGCGACTTGTCTGTTAGTTTGAACTATTTCATCTACTAATAGAATTGTTTCTCTACCCAAATCAGTTACCTGAAGTTGTGTACGTCTTCGATCGTTTTTATTGATTTTACGCGTCAAGTATTTGGCTTTGACTAACAAATTGATAATTCGAGTAACTGAAGCGTTGTCTTTAAATGATCTCTCCGCAATTTCTAATTGCGTAATTTCTGGATTTTCTAAAATACATTTTATAATTATCCACTGATCTACTGTGATATTGTATCCTTTTTTTCGAAGTTGATGTTGCGCATATTGCCGATAAGTCCGAATTGCTTTATCAATCGAATAGAAGATGACGTTTTCTAGTTTTTCCATTTCGGAATAAAATTAACATTTTTTTTGCTTATTCATTCAACGAATAACAAATTATAAGTACGTTTGAAGTAATTTAATTGATATATCAATATTTGATAAAGCAAATTGATATCTTTACAATCAAATTCAACCGTTTATGTAAAAAATAAAACTAGAAAGAGAATTTAAAAGAAACATTTACAAAAAATAAAAGCGATGCAAAAATCAATTATACTTATCTGTTTGATCTCCCTATTTGTTTGGAAAAATGCCCAAGCACAAGAAAATCAAATGGAGATAAAAGGGAAAATACAATCGAGTTTACAGACTGAATTAGATGGGTATGTGTACCTATGTCGCGCATCAGATTCTAGTGTGTTAAAATTTACTTTAAGCGAAACAAACGGTGATTTTCAGTTTGAAAAAATACAAAAAACAAGCTTTTTCATTCGTGTTCAACTCGGTTCAATTCCGACTTTTGATTCAAAAATAATGGATGAAAGCCAAGCTGACACCTTGATTTTAATCTCTGTTCCCGAAAAGCAAACTGAGATAACACAAGTGGATATTCAAGCTAAAAAACCAACGTATACTCGATCACCAGGGAAATTAACGTTAAACATCGAAGAGCTTATTTCAGCAAGTGGTTCTTCGGTATTTGATGTACTAGAGCGTTCACCTGGAATTCAAATCTCAAGTACAGATCAAATAAGTTTGAATGGCAAGCAAGGAATTGTCGTACAGTTAGATGGGAAAGCCTCTCCTCTTTCCGGAACAGATCTAGCGAATTATTTGCGTGGACTACCGGCACAAACACTTGAAAAAATTGAATTTATCACCAACCCTTCAGCGAAATATGACGCAGCAGGAAATGCAATCATCAATCTTAAATTCAAAAAAGACCAACGACTGGGCACCAATGGGTCGATTACAGGAAGTGTTGGTCACGGACTTTTTGTAAAAACGGGAACAGCAATTCAACTGAATCACCGAACAACAAAATGGAATTGGAATGCTTCGTATAATTATGGCTACAGAAAGGGATTCAATGAATTATTGTTGGATCGTAGTTTTTATGAAAACGGTGAAATTCAACGCAGTTTTTCACAACGCAATTACATTGAATTTCCATTTCAAAATCATGTTGGTCGTTTAAGTGTCGACTATCAAGTAAACAAAAAACAAAGTATTGGAATGAACTTAACCGCTGTTGGAAATTCATTCCATACAAAAGGCACGAATGAAAGTGAAGTATTAAATCCACTTGGTCAAACAGACGGTTTTTTATCAACTGTCAACAACAATGCGGAGCAATGGCAAAACTGGACTGCGAATTTCAATTACAAACATATTTTAGACACACTAAACAGTGAATGGACAACTGATATTGATCTTGCGAATTACCAAAATAATGCGAATCAACATTTTGAAACCAAATACCTTGATAATCAACAACAACTCACTCAACCATTGTATCGATTAAGAGGAGATATTGATGGGAAATTGTCGATTTATTCAATTAAAACGGATCTTGTTAAAAACATTTCATCCAATCACAGTATCGAAAGCGGTTATAAAGGTTCGTACGTTGAAGCCAATAATCAGGTTGCATTTTTCAATGAATCAACATCCAACTCGGAATACGATACAACAAAAAGCAATCATTTCATCTACAAGGAAAACATTCAAGCTGCATACGTTTCTTGGAAATGGCAACACAAAAAATGGGAAATCCAAACGGGTTTACGTGCTGAATGGACTGGGATTTCAGGCCATCAATTGGTGAAAAACGTTCGTAATTCAAGCGATTATTTTCAATTCTTCCCCAATTTTGCCCTTAGTTATCGATGGAATGACACACATCAGCTAGACATTAGTTATAACCGACGAATCGATCGACCTGGATACGACCAACTGAATCCTTTCAAATATTACTTGGATCCAACCACATACAAAACAGGAAATCCTTATTTGATTCCTCAAACAACACACAATGTGGAAATTGGGTATTTATTTATGCAAAAATATTTAATTCAAGCAGGAAGTGGCGTCACCAGTCATACGATCGTTGAAACACTCTCCCCTTCTGAGACAGAACAACAAGTTACCGTTCAAACGAATGTCAATTTACATCGAGTTCATTTAACTTATTTCGGTGCCACCATACCAATTCAGGTTCAAAAATGGTGGAATATTCAAACCCAATTGGGATCTCATTTAGCTCAATATTCAGGAAATGTAAGCAACACGGAGCTTAATCGAGCAGGTGCATGGTCGTGGAACATCCAACAAATGCATCAATTCACACTTTCCAAAAAAATACAATTAGAAGTAACAGGAAATTATCGATCTCGCGAAATTTATGCATACGACCATATTCGTTCACTGGGTTTTGTATCTGTTGGACTCATGGCAAAAGTAATGGACAACAGAGGAAGTATTCGATTGAATTTTAGCGATTTATTCTACACACAACCCATTCGAGCAACAGTTGAATTTGATAACTACCAAGAGCGATTTACTGTAAACAGAGATACACGTGTTGCCATGGCAAGTTTCACCTATCGATTTGGAAATTTAAAAGCAGCAAATCAACGCAATAGACAAGGTGGAGCAGAAGATTTAAAACAACGTGTTGGAGGAGGTCAAGGAGTATAACTAAACCATTTTCGTATCATGAGTTAGAGTACAGTAACACCTACCCCTTGATTTTCTTTACACCAATAAAAATGTGGGACTATTTTCGAATAGTTCCATATTTTTCACAAACTAATTCCAATAGAATTCAATACATGTTGAAAAACATGATCTGTTACTGGTTTTTCGACATAATCGATTACAGGTTTAAAAGTGAAGGCTTTTGATTTATCGGATTCATCTATGGAAGAAGAAACAACGACGACACGAACATCTAAATGAGAAAATGTTTGATCAATAATTTCCAGAACACTCCACGCATTCATACGAGGCATATTGATATCTAGAAAAATTAAAATTTGACCATCAAAATCCATGGATGCTAGCAAATGAATTACATTTTCTCCATTCAAACATGTTTCAATCGATTGATTCCAGCCCAAATCTTCTAAAACGATCTGATGATAAAAATTAAACGATTCTTCGTCATCTACTAACACGATTTTTGTATTCATTCCAATCAGTTAATTAAATTTTTTTCTGTTTTCCGGACAATAGAACGAATCACATTGTCCAATTCATTAGCAGAATGAATTATTTCATCTTCAATATTTCGTTCAAGGAACTGAATGTTATTTCCTCTACGTTTCAACAAATATACAAGAGAAATTAGTTTTGTCAAAGGCGCACGAACTTCATGCGATTGTTTCCACGCAATTTCTTTCAATCGTTCATTTTGATCATGAATATACTGAATGTATTCTTGTCTTTCCGAAATGTCCATCATCGACCCAATCACTCGCTCCAATTTCCCTTCTTCGTTTCGAACTAAAAAACCACGATCTAATACTTTAGCAAACGTTCCATCCGCTCTTTGGAATTCATATTCCATTTCAAAATTTTCCCTCGTTGCATCCTGAATCACTTGTTGAAAATAGAGTTCAACCCGTTCTTTGTCATTGGGGTGAATGTTCGATGACCATAAATTATTATTTGAAATGCCATTATCAACTGCATATCCAAAAATCTCAGAGAATCCAATGCTCCAAATAGTTTCATCGGTTTGCGGATTCCAATCCCAAATCGCTTCTTTTGCAGCTTTCATGGCTATCAGATAGCGATTATTGATTCTTCTCAATTCATCTTCTTTGTGTTTTCGGTCGGTGATATCTTGTATTATTCCTTCGATGATTTTTTCTCCTTCATTGTCTATATCTCGAATTCGAATTCGCTGTAAAATCCATTTCAAATTACCTTCTCCGGTTAGAATAACATGTTCAATATTAGTATAATTAGCTGAATCAAATGTTGCTAAAAAAGTGCGCGACAATAAATAGTGATCTTCTGGTAAAATGAACTGGCGAATAGAATCTATTGAAGGAATAAACGTTTCTGCATCCACTTCCAAGACTTCAAACAAGTGAGGTGTCCATTGATACAATTTGGTTTTTGTACTGTATTCCCAATAACCCACATCGGCAATTTGTTGACTCAAAAGCAATTTATTATTCATTCGATTCAGTTCGAGTTCCGTTTTCATTTCGTCGGTGACATCTTTAATCACGGCTAAAACAGCACCTTGTTGTTGAAAACTCATTTGACTTGATTGTACTTCAACAAAGATTATCTCACCGTTCTTTTTGATGTGTCGAATATTACGGTATGAGCCATTTTTTTGTTTGCTAATTTCCTTTTGAACAGCTTTTTTTAGTTTCGCTTGATCTTTTTCAGGTAATAAATCCAACAGTGTCTTTTGTAAAAATTCAGTGCGGGAATATCCATATACCTCCACCGCAGCTTGATTCACATCTAAAAAACGGTAAGTATCAATTGAAAACACCCACATAGGGAGAGGTGATAATTGAAAAATTTGTTGGTATCTAAGTTCTAATTTTTCAATTTCATTTTGTAATTTGATTCGCTCAGTAACATCTTGAGCAACTCCATAAACAACTTTGTTTCCATTCAAATCTAATTCTGAATCATGGTGTTGTTGAATATGTTTGATTCCCGATTTGGTTTGAATTCGGAAATCAATTCTATCTAAAAGAATTCCTTGTTCCAATTGTTGATAAAAATCAAACAAAATAGAACGATCCTCTGGATAAATTGTTTCTATAAACGACTCCAAAGTCATATCAAATTTATCAGGATCCACTTCCCAAATGGCATATAATTCATCCGACCAAGAAGCATTATTTTTCTGAAAATCAAATTCAAAATAGCCAATTTTCGCCACTTCAACGGTCATTTTACTGCGGCTAGTGGATAAACGTAATAAATCTTCTTTTTCGTGAGCCAAGGTTTGGTCTTCAATGGTAACAGCAATAAACGTTTCACCTTCCCATGGAATTGTATTACTATGAAAATTCACCCATTTTTTTAAGCCATTTTTGGATTCAATAAAAAAAGAATGATTCATCTTTTCTTCTAATATTTCCTGTATTTTTTTCCGAGGATGTTTGATAGAGATAAACTGATCTAATTTCTGATTGGAAAGAAAATGTTCAGTTACATCAAAAAAATGTAAAAAAGAATTGTTTGCTTCTTTGATTTTCCCTTCGAAATCGATGAGTACCATGGGATTAAAATGAAACTCAAATAGATTTCGTTCAGCAGTAAAAAAGGATATTCCATTTTGTGTGAAAGCGTATGGAATTTCTGGAAAAACGCTGACAATCAGAAATTCGACATCACCATTTGATTGAAATAAGGGACAAACTTTGACTTGAATTTGTACTTTCTCACTTAAGTTTTCATCGGAAAGAGCACGTAAAAACGATTGACTCACTTCTTTTTTCTTTTCGAATGACTCAATCAATATTTGTTCGAAAACCTGAGCATTTCCTCCGTCTTTAGCTGTGCTCCAAGAAGAGAGCAACTTTGTAAACGACTCATTTTTGATATCTTCCCATCTTTTTGATGTCACCTTCAAAAAAGCTGCATTCGCTAGTAAAATCCGAAACAAATGGGCCTCCGGCTTCACCACAATTGTGGGTACCGTACTTTCGTTGATGTAAGTGAATATATGATTTCCTACCACAAAAATTAGATTTCCCCGTCCATTTTTTCCAAATATACGTTAAAGCAAGTTGAATGTCAACTTTATTTTATATTCTTGATTCATTTTTAACAACTCTATTTTTTTTCCATTGAATCAAAAAAAAGTACAGTAAAATCAAAACTTTCTTCATTCCAGTATTTTGTTAAAAATTATACGTAATTTTGCGCCCAATTTTATTAAAGAAAAATGGCTACAAACAGAACATTTACGATGTTAAAGCCTGATGCGATCGAAAACGGTCACATGGGGAAAATCATTGACATGATTATTCAAGCAGGATTCCAAATCAAAGCAATGAAGTACACGCGTTTGTCAGAAGAACAAGCGAAAAAATTCTACGAAGTTCACGCTGAAAGACCATTCTACGGTGAATTAGTTGAGTATATGACTTCAGGACCAATCGTAGCAGCAATTTTGGAAAAAGAAAATGCTGTTGCTGATTTCCGTGCATTGATCGGAGCAACAGATCCTGCTGAAGCTGCTGAAGGAACAATCCGTAAAGCATACGCTGAAAGCAAAGGACGCAATGCTGTTCACGGTTCTGATTCTGATGAAAATGCAGATATCGAAGGAAAATTTCATTTTGCAGCAAGCGAAGTATTCTAAGCTTTCTGGAACCGAATAAAAAAGGGCTTTTCGATCGAAAAGCCCTTTTTTATTGTGGTATAACAATCTATTCTACAAATTCTTCAAAGTGAAATCAAACATCATTTGAAATAAATGATTTCGTGTATTTCCACCATAAATTCCATGATCTTTATTCGGATAGATAAACAAATCAAATTGTTTGTTCGCATTCACAAGAGATGTGACCATTTCCATCGTGTTTTGATAATGGACATTATCGTCTCCCGATCCATGAATTAATAAATAGTTTCCTTTTAAATCTTTTGTGAAATTGATAGGCGAATTTAAGTCATATCCATCCGGATTTTCAGCAGGCGTTCGCATAAATCGTTCCGTATAAATATTGTCATAATAACGCCAATTGGTTACAGGAGCGACAGCAATCCCCGTTTTGAAAACACCATTCCCTTTCGTCATCGCCAAAGATGTCATAAATCCACCATAACTCCAACCTTGAATACCAATTCTACTTGCATCCACATACGATTTGGTCCCAAAATACTTGGCAACAGCAACAAAATCTTCCGTTTCTAATTTCCCAAGCTGAAGATAGGTCGATTTTTTGTGTTTTTCTCCTCGATACATCGTTCCTCTTGGATCTACACTCACTACAATATAACCTTTTTGAACCAACAATTGGTGGTAGAAATAATCATTCCCGCCAAAGCGATTCAACACAGTATTGCTACCCGGACCTCCATATACCATAAAATAGACAGGGTATTTTTTGGTTGAATCGAAATCTACAGGTTTGATTATCCAAGCATGTAAATCATACTCCGCTCCCGGCACTCGTAAAAACTCTTTTTTGGGAAGATTCAACTGCATCATCTTATCTTTCAACTCCTTGTTATCCTGCAAAACGCGCAATTCCTTTCCGTTTGCTTGGCACAGAGTAATTGTTTGTGGCGTGTTTGCGTCCGAACTATAGCGAACGAAATAGGACATTCCAGGTGTAAATCGAGCTTCGTGATACCCAATTTCAGGTGATAAAGTCGCTTTCTTTTTCCCTGTAAAATCTACAGAATAAATGCCTTTATTGATTGCACTAGTCTGTGCTGCTGTGTAATAAACAAGTTTCTTTTTTTCATCAATCCCAAGAAAATCAATTACATCAAATTGACCATTCGTAATTTGATTGACCTTTCCAGAAAACTCTACTTGGTAAATGTGATTAAAACCCGAAGACTCACTTGTTCTGAAGATCGATTTTCCATCCGAAAGAATCAATAAGTTATCGTCAATCTCCACATAAGTAGTTGATTTTTCTTCAAAAAACACCTTTGTTGAATTGGTATTAGCGTCAAACAAATGATATTTGACCCAGTTTTGATGGCGATTTAGTGTTTGAATTACCAGTTGATTTTGTTTCGGAGACCATTTCAAACGAGGGATATATTCGTATTCACCTAAATTTATTTTATCGGTTTTACCCGTGTCAAATCGAAATAAATGTGCAGTGACAACTGAATTGTCTTCACCTGCTTTAGGGTATTTAAAAACATATTGATCAGGGTAAAGCCCCCCGTAATAGGTCATTTGAAATTCTTTTACTTTACTTTCATCAAAGCGTAAAAAAGCAATCATTTTACTGTCAGGTGACCAACCAAAGCCTTGTGTTATAGCAAATTCTTCTTCGTACACCCAATCTGTTGTACCATTAATGATTTCATTTCGTTTTCCATCAAAAGTTAATTGTGTTTCATTTCCTGAAAGAATATCTACTACAAACAGATTGTTTTCAGATACAAAAGCAACTTTCTGTCCGTCCGGTGAAAAAGTCGCCAAGGTTGCCCGTGTATCCAACTTACTTAATGGAGAAATCTTTTTTGTTTTTAAGTCAAACAAGAAATAAGACGTCACATAACTTCGACGATAAACAGATTCTGTGTTGGAGTGAATTAAAAGAACGGTTTCACTTGGATTAAACTCATAATCATCTAATTGAATTTTTTCACCTGCATAAACCAACTCATTTTGTCTAAGAAGTGTATCTACAACTCCATCCAAATTCTGAAACGCGTGTTTTGTAATTGAAATTCCAGATTTACTATTATTTAAACGCGAAAAATGGATCCCATCCTTCATTCCATTGAATCCAGGGTAACCCTTAGAAGAAAATTCTGCGTTTTTCCAAATTCGTTCGACCGATAATTCTCTTTTAGATTGTTGCGCAAAAAAAGAAGTGAAAACGAAGAATAATCCTACAAAAACTACACCGAATTTTTTAATCATTGCTGTTGAAATTAAAAGTAAAGAATACAAAGAAAATGAAATTATTGTATCCATTTTCAGATAATCGAACATTTGTTTTTGAGTTGTAGAAGAAATGAAAAGCACTTAGAAAAAAAAGTTGTTTGAGAAAAGCTTTTAGCAAAACGATTTAGTAAGCTAGTCTGTTCATAAATAGCATTGTTTCACTAAAAAATGTTAATAATAAAGTAATATTGGAACGACTAAAATGTTTTACCTTTGCAACAAGTTTTTTGATGTTCTCCTTGAAGCTGTGTTTATATAAACAGACCGAAACCATCAAAAAGCATAATATAAAAACTGTGTGATAAAAATTCCAAATTACGAAAACCCAGGTTTATCAAAATGGAAAGTAGATTGAACTCAATTTACCCATCAAAAGATGGTATCGAAACACGTATTATGTTGCAATTCCTTTAATCCAAAATAAATTAGTATGAAAAAAGCATTACTTTTTGTTAGTATGTTAACGTTTGGACTATCTTATGCACAAGATTGTTCCAAAATTTTCATTTCCGAGTACGTAGAAGGTTGGTCAAACAACAAAGCGTTGGAAATTTACAACCCAACATCTTCACCTGTTGACTTGAGTCAATATGTTGTTGCTCGTTATTCAAATGGTTCGAACACTGCAACTGTTCAAAATGCAGTTCAGTTATCTGGAACTATCCAACCGTATGATGTTTACGTTGTTGTTCTTGACCAACGTAATCCTGATGGAACAGGAAACAATGCTCCAATTTGGGATTCATTAGAAGTTCGTGGAGATGGTTTCTTTTGTCCAGTTTACGAAGAAAACGATGCGATGTATTTCAATGGAGATGATGCAATGGTTTTATTTCAAGGTACTCTTGGAAATGCAACTCCAACAACTAATTTAAATTCTTTACCATTGACTTTTGTTGATATCATTGGTAAAATTGGACAAAGACCTACCAATGCAGGAGGAGGAACATCACAACCAACAGGTGGATGGTCAACTACATATCCACATGCAGGTGGTCCAAACGGAGGTGTAGCAATTACTGCTGATCACTCCATGATTCGTAAAGCGGGAATTAAAGCAGGAGTTACTAATTTTCAAATTCCTTTCTTTAACCCACTTGAACAATGGGATTCAATTCCACCTGTAACGTATGTTGTTAATGATGCTGGAGACACATTGAAAAGTGTAAACGGAAATCCAATTTTATTTGGAAACTGGTTTTCACTAGGAACACACGAATGTGAATGTAACCCTTTAAGTGTTAAAGAAAACAACAAAGTAAACGTTGAAGTTTATCCAAATCCAACTACAAATGGAACATTCACAATCGCTTCTGACGAAATGATTGAATCAGTTGTAATTTACAACGGTTTAGGTCAAATGGTGAAGAAAATAACTGTTAATGCTACAACTAAAAACATTTCTATTGGAGATATCCCTGGTTTGTATGTGGTTCAAATCTCATCTAATTCTGGTGTTGTAACCAAGCGATTAATTGTTAAATAAATTTTTTGAAAGGTCGGTTTAACCGGCCTTTTTTCTTAAAATCTTTTTTTATGCGTAAGTTGATCATGTTACTTGTGTTTCTCCCACTTTTATCGTGGGCACAAGAAAGTAATTTGACCATTGTAGTGAAAGAAAACCCAACAAACGTTCCTGTTTATGGAGCTAAAGTTGTGGTATCTGATAAAATAAAAGCACTTACAAATGATTTGGGGGTTGCTAACTTCAGTAAAGTACCCTACGGTAAATACAATGTGGTAATTACCATGGCCACATTTGACACATTGTTTGTTGATTTAGATGTAAATAAACCAGAAATCAAATTAAACTTATCACTTGGTGGAAGTTTAGAGTTAGAGGAAATGAAAGTGATTGGTAACCTTGTTACTGACAGAAAAACCCCTGTTGCCGTAACCAAAATTGATCCTCAAAAAATCACAGAAGAACTTGGTTCAAGAGATATTCCCATGTTATTAAACTCAACACCGGGTGTGTATGCAACCAATACAGGTGGTGGAGATGGTGATGCTCGAATTACGGTTCGTGGTTTTGACCAACGCAATGTCGGTGTAATGATTGATGGTGTTCCTGTAAATGACATGGAAAATGGTGCCGTATATTGGTCAAATTGGTTTGGATTAGATGCAATTACATCTAATATTCAAATGCAGCGTGGTCTAGGAGCTACAAAACTTGCCATGCCTTCTATTGGTGGTACTTTGAATATATTAACAGCTGGTATTGGATCAAGAAAAGGATTGACTTTCAAACAAGAATTTGCATCGGGAATGTTCTTCCGTTCCACTTTATCCTACAACACAGGTATGATGAAAAATGGATTTGGATTTACATTCTCAGGATCATACAAACAAGGAAATGGTTGGGTTGATGGAACTCCAACTCAAGGAGCATTTTACTATGCTAAAGTGCAGAAAAAAATCAAAAAACATTTGATTTCTTTCAGTGCATTTGGAGCCCCACAACAACACGGTCAACGTTCTTTTAATCAACCTATACAATATTTTAGTGAATCAACTGCTGAAGACCTAGGTTTAACAATCAACCCAAATCAACCTTTGGACAGAGGAGTTCGATACAACGAACATTGGGGATATAGAACCGTCGATGGAAAAAGAGAAGTATTCAATGAACGAAGAAATTATTACCACAAACCACAGATTACTTTAAAGGATTTTTGGCAGGTAAACAAGAAATTATCGATCTCAAATCTTGCTTATGTTTCGATTGGTCGTGGTGGTGGTGAACGCGCTTTGGATTATGGAAACTTAGCTCGTGATACACAAACAAACCAAATTGATTGGGATCAAGTTATTGAAAACAATAAATACACAACCTTCTTTGGGCAAACAGTACCCAATGTAGATCCTTTTTACCATCCAACAGAAATCCGTTCAAATCAAATTATTACGGCTTCTGTTAACAACCACTTTTGGATTGGTTATTTAGGTCAATTTAATTATGAAATGTCAAAATTTTGGAATTTTTCTGGTGGTGTTGATTACCGTTACTACAAAGGAAGTCACTACCGTGAAATCAAAGATTTGTTAGGTGGAGATTATTACATCAATGAAGCAGATAAGAATTCCGCATCTCCAATCAAAAGAGTTGGTGATAAAATTGCATTGCTTTCCAGAGAGGCAGACCGTGATGGACTTGTTCAATGGGCAGGAGTTTTTGGTCAAGCTGAGTATACTGGCTCACGTTGGACAACTTTCTTAAATTTATCGGGAGTTTACAACGGATACAATGGTATCGACTATTTCCAGAAGAAAACCTTAGAAGTAGGTGACACAACTCTTCGAATTGGTTACGGAGAAACGGTAAACTACAATGGTCAATCATATACTCAAGAAAGTGAAGGAGTAAAAGATTACCAAACAGGATGGAAATGGGTTCCGGGTTACACAGTTAAAACAGGAGCTAGTTATACCTTAAACGAAGAATCCGTTGTATTCTTAAACTTAGGTTATTTAAACAGAACACCGATTTTCAGTAATGTTGTGGATAACAACTACAACCGATTTTTCGCAAACATTTTGAATGAAAAAATCAGTGCTGTTGAAGGAGGTTATAGTTTTGCGAATAAGTTTTTCGGTATAAATGTGAATGGGTACTTTACCTATTGGCAAAATAAACCTTTCCCTTTTGGAGTTGCCATTCCTGACCCTAATGATCCACAATCTCAAATTCGTGTGAATTTACAAGGTATGGATGCTATCCATATCGGAGGTGAGGTAGATTTAGCTTGGAAAATAAACAAAAAACTTTCCGCTGACGTAATGATTTCTATTGGAGACTGGAGATGGAACTCTGCACAAACAATTTTTATTGAAGAATTGGACAACTTCGAATTCTCATTTGATGCAAAAGGTGTTCACGTAGGTGATGCGGCTCAATCTGTTTACAGTGCATCACTTCGCTATGAACCGATTAAAAAATTATTTTTCAAAGCACAATATATGTACTTTGACCGCTATTATGCTCAATTCAATCCATTCACTTTAAGTGGTCCAAATGCTCGTAAAGACGCTTGGAGAATTCCTGGTTATGGTTTGATGAATATTTTCGCAGGATATAAGTATAATTTGAAAAAATATGAATTGATCTTCAATGCAGGGGTTACGAATGCATTGAACACGGTTCACATCGCGGATGCAACAGATAATTTTTATGCACCATTCAACTTTAGTGCACAATCTGCGTCTGTTATGTTTGGACAAGGTTTTCGCTTCAACATTTCTGCAGCAATCCAATTTTAATTTCAACTCAGACACAAAAATTTAAAACATAAAATGAAAAAAAGAATCCTTTACGGTTTGACATTAATCGCTTCTTCAGCATTTGGTCAAACAATTCAAGATGCTCGCAATGGAGCAATTGGACAAACGGTTACCATTTCAGGTGTTGTAACTAATGGTTCAGAATTAGGAAATATTCGCTACATGCAAGATGCAACTGCAGGTTTGGCAGCTTTTGGTTCAAACTTAAGTTCGGTTATGCGTGGTGATTCCATTTCTGCTACAGGTGTTTTATATGATTTCAATGGTTTATTGGAACTTTCTCCTACAAGCTCATTTGTAAATCATGGTCCGGCAGTTGTAAATGCAACTCCTCAAATTTTACCTATAACATCTATCAATGAGTCGAAAGAATCTCAATTGGTTCGTATTGAAAATGTAACATTCGTTCAAACTGGAAACTTTGCAACAGGAAATACAACTGTTCAAGTAACAGATGGTGCAAACACATTAGATATTCGTATTAACGGTTCAACAGTTATTGATGGAACAGCAATTCCAACGGGTGCTGTAACGATTGTTGGTTTGGTTGGTCAATTCAATGCCAATTATCAAATTGTTCCGCGTGATTTGAATGACATTTTCCCTTATGTTGCTCCTGCACAAGATATCAATATCAAAATTGGTGGAAATACAGTTTTGACTGGTGAAACTTATGTAGTTGGAAATACTGCAACTACGGTTGTAACAGTTGAAAATTCTGGAACGCAAAATTTATCAGTTTCAGGTGCAACAATCACAGGTACAGATGCAGCTATGTTCTCAACGAATTTAACTACATTAACTGTTGCTGGTGGTACTTCAGCTACATTTAATTTGAATTTTACTCCAACTGGAACAGGATCTAAATCCGCTACTTTATCTATAGCATCAAATGATACGGACGAAAATCCTTATATCATCCAGTTATCAGCAGTAGGAACTGACGGTTTAGCAACTGAACCAACAGCAGCACCAACAGCTTTAACATTTACAAATACGAAAGCTTATACGTTCACAGGTTCATTTACTCCTGCAGCGAATACAGAAAAGTACATCGTATTATGGAAAAATGGATCGGCTTCAACGGATGTTCCTGTTGATGGTACAACATACAAACGTGGAGATTACATCGGTACTTCGAAAGTAGCATATGTTGGTCCAGCATCTAACTTTATTCCTCGTGGTGTTATTGCTAATCAAAATTACCACGTTGCTGTTTATGGTTTTAATGGTCCTGATGGATTCCAAAATTACAAAACAAATGCACCTTTGACAGGTAACGTTACAACAACTGGATTGAATATCGGAAATTATTATAATGGTGTTTCAACAGTTTCACCAAACTTTGTTTCTCAGTTAACATCTGTTGTAAATCCTCACACAGTGATTTCTTATGCGAATTACAGAACTACGGTAATGTTCCAATTTGAAGTAAAAGATACTACTGCTGGACAATCGTTTGTAACGTGTGCTTATTCTGGTGAGAAAAAAGTATTTAATGATCCTTTCGAATGGTCACCAAATGGATACAGCCGTGAGCATACTTATTCACATTCTTGGATGCCTACTTTCCCAGCTGATGGAAATCCTGCAAAACCAGAATATTCAGATCAACACAACTTGTACCCAACGAATTTAGATAAAGCAAACAGTATCCGTAGTAACTTACCTTTGGGTGTAGTAACAGGAAACGTAGTTTATAACTACTTAGAAGGTACAGCAGGTTACGGTGAAGGTGGTCAATTGGTATATGAACCACGTGACTCTCACAAAGGAAATGCTGCTCGTTCGATTATGTATATGGCTGTTGCTTACCACAATATTGATGGGAAAAACTGGCAATTACCTTCCGGACAAAGTCAAGATATTTTGAAGCAATGGCATTTCAATGATGCTCCTGATGCATACGAAATTGCACGTCAAGAATATATTTTCAGTCAACAAAACAACCGTAATCCGTTTATTGATAGCGCTGATTTCGTATGTTTCATCGATTTTAAATCTTCTATGAACTATTTAGAAGATGGATGTACATTAGGAATGGACGAAAAATTAAACGATGCTTTTGTAATGTTCCCTGTGCCTGCAAATCAAGTTGCTTACTTACAAGTAAATACAACAACTATTTCAGGATACGAAGTTATGGACATGCAAGGTCGTTTGGTTGCTCAAAAATCAAATTTATCAGCTCCGGTTGTTGAATTGAATACAACTGAGTTCAAAGCTGGATCTTATTTAGTTCGTGTTTCGACTCCATTTGGTCAAGTAACACGTACTTTGATTGTAGAATAACTTAGGTTTGATTGACAAAAAGTCAACAACAAAATAACATGAAAAAATATCTTTTTCTTGTATGTATTGGAGCAGGTTTAACAGCCTGCTCTTTTCATTCCTACACACATTTCGAAGCGAAATCCATTCAAATCAAATCAGAAGAAAAAACGGTAAATCGAATTGATTCTATCATTTCACCTTATCGAGTTGAATTGGAGAAAGAAATGAACCAAGTGATTGCCTTTGCTCCAGAAGCATTAATCAACGAAAGACCCAGTGGTCGATTGGGGAATTGGGTGTGTGATAATTTATTGAATCAATACAAAGACACCTTTCAAATTCATCCACTATTTTGTTTACTTAATTTTGGTGGCTTGCGCTCCCCTATCAATGCTGGAAATGTTACGATTGGTGATATTTTCAAAGTGATGCCTTTTGACAATCAAGTTGTTTTAGTGAAAATGCCTTCCAATTCCATGGATGAGATTATCACTTTTTTACGAAAAACAACAGGTGAACCAATTGGAGGCTTTCAACTCATTGAGGGAAATGTCTTTGTAAACGGAAAACAATGGATCCCCACGGATTTTTGGATATTAACTTCTGATTACTTAATGAACGGTGGAGATAAAATGGATTTTTTCAACCAAAAAATAGAAGTAATTCAAACTGGAAATTTACTTCGTGATCAGCTTTTAATTGCTGCAAAAAAACAAGAAACGATCCAAATTGAAAAATCAGAACGAATAAAGTGGTAAAATGAAGCGAAGAGAATTTATCATTCAAACAGGTCTTGTTGGATTAGGAGCAAGTATTTCAACTGGTTTCATCACGAAATCGAATCTGAAAAAACCGGTCAAGTTAACCATTCTACATACAAACGATACGCATTCAAACATAGATCCACTTCCATCGAATCATGCCAAATTCCCGAATATGGGAGGTGTAGCAAGGCGATATGAGCTCATACAAGAAGTACGATCTGTCGAAAAAAATGTTTTGCTCTTGGATGCTGGAGACATTTTTCAAGGCACTCCTTACTTTAATCGTTTTGGTGGTGTTTTGGAACACAAACTTATGACCGAACTTGGTTATGATGCAGCTACGATGGGTAACCATGATTTTGATGGAGGATTAAACGGATTCGCAAAAGCGAAAGAATATGCGGACTTTCCCTTTCTTTGTTCAAATTATGACTTTTCAAATACTTTATTGGATGGTTTAACGGATGAACATACACTCTTTCATTTTGATGGAATTCGAATTGGAGTTTTTGGATTAGGAGTTGAATTAAAAGGACTCGTTCCAGATGTTCATTTTGGTGAAACCCGCTATTTAGATCCAATTGAAATGGCACAAGAACAAGTGAAAAAGTTGAAACGTAAAGGAGCCGATTTGATTATTTGCCTCTCGCATTTAGGTTATTCGTATGAAAGTTCGAAAATTTCAGATCTTGTTTTAGCCAAATCAACAGAGGGGATTGATTTAATTATCGGAGGCCATACCCATACTTTTTTAGAAAAACCAACTGAAGTTTCCAACCTTTCTGGAAAAACAACATTTATCAATCAAGTTGGATGGGCAGGCGTTCAAGTTGGACGCATCGATTTTTGGTTTGGAACAGAATCGATGATGAAAACTTCGCTTTTACAGGTAGAATAATTAATTTTTTTTTTCGTTATTGTATTTGATTAGTAAGCGAAATTGACTAAATTCGTTCAATTTGAATCACTTGCCACTAAAATAAAAAGTATGAAAAAAGTATTGCTAGGATTCGTTTGTTTAAGCACATTTGTTGTGAAAGCACAAACAAGAGAAATCGTTGTCATTGACCGTGGTACCAAAGAAGTTGTTAAAAGCGAACCACTAACTAAAAGAGATAGAAGCTCTTCGTATTACCGAAATGTACAACACAAAAACGTATTTAAATTTGATCCCATCCGCATGTCGATTGGCGAAATCAACTTTGGGTATGAACGAGTAATTGGAGAAAAAAGCTCCCTTGATTTTGAAATTGGTCCAACCATTTCTAATGTTGGATTTAATCGAAACTTCATTGATCCTGTATCTCCAGGTACGGCATTTCAAAGAGAATCAGCTATGGGTTTCTTTACTTCTGCTGCTTTTCGTTATTATCCTTTGGATGACCGATATGTATTGAATCAGTTTTATGTTTCTCCAAAATTCAAATACAGAATGTATAATGAAGAGATTGTAGCTGATCCATTATCTAGTTCACTTGGAACAAACTCAGGAACTTCCAATGAATACATTTTTTCATTCAATTTTGGTATGCAACAGTGGTTGGCTGAATCCTTTTCACTTGATTATTACCTTGGATTTGGTATTTCTGGATCGAATTCAAGAACATATTACCCTACTTCTATGTATGATGGAAACACAGGAAATTGGATTGAATCTTGGCGAATGGAAAAAGACAAAGATGCCCGATTTATTTTGACTGCTGGATTGAAAGTAGGAATTGGAAAATAAGATTTAAAAATCGATACAAAAAAAACGGTTGGAATATTCTCCAACCGTTTTTTTATACCTATACTTTTTTATAAACCTGAATTCGATTATAAATTTAGACTCAGAATTCAATTTTAAAAGTAATAGACAAGGCGAATTTGTGAGGAATAGCTAGCTATTTCGAGTAAATTTAACGATGAAT
>CAYRMV010000063.1:0-18639 GCA_964425255.1 uncultured Flavobacteriales bacterium | reverse complement strand
AGTGTAATCAATGAATTACAACCTGAACTGTTTTCAACAATAAAAGTCGGTGTTTGCGTACTTGTTTCATACCAATTACCGTCGCGCCATTGAATCGGATCACAAGAGGAAATAATGTCTGTACCAAGTAAATCGGGTAAAATAGTAAGATTTAAGTTTACAACCGAATCACATCCACTGATCGATTGATAAAAAGCGGTGTAAACGCCCGATTCTTCGATAAATTGATTATCAAAATAATAACTTCCACATGCGGATTCATTTAGCGTATTGGAATAAATCGGATTCAACGTCAAATGCAATGTTAAGAGTGAATCTCCTCCTAAAGCATTCGGTATCGTGTCGAAATAGGTTCCAGATGTTAAATACAACTCTCCTTGAAATGGATACGAAATTCCGCATGCGGAAACGGTGAACGTAGAATCAGAATCTGGAGGACCAGCTGGTGTTCCCTCCAATTTTACGATGTAGGCGTCATACAATCCAACAGTTGGACTTAATGTTCCACTTGTTGAATTCGTTCCACCAACAAAAACACATCCACCATCAGATGAACTTGCCATTGTTGTGATAAAATCAACTAAATTTCCTCCCACTAATTTTGACCAAAGTAAGGTTCCAGTTGGTGTAATTTTGGCAACCCAAGCGTCAGTTGAACCACTGTTTCCTGTAAATTGACCGTTGTTTGAGTTGGTGCCACCCGCAATGAGATAGTTTCCATCTGAAGTAGCAGAAATAGAAATACCAGAATCACTGTTGGTTCCGCCATAATGTTGTGCCCAAACAACTGTTCCACTTGCATTGATTTTAAACAGAACAGCATCCGTGTTTCCAAAGCTTGCAGATAATATTTCGGATGGGGCAGAAGCGGTACCTAAAACCAGAAATCCTCCATCGGTCGTTTCGAGAATATCGCCACCTGTTTCATTCACTCCAGTATTTCCATACACTTGTTGCCATTCAACCAGACCCGTCGAGGTTAATTTGACAACGCGAATATCAGTAGTTGCTGAGTTGAACGTTGAGTTTTCAGACGTTCCAACGAGGATAAATCCTCCATCTGCAGTTTGTCGGATTGCATGTGCATCATCAAAATCAACACCGCCGACACTACGTTCCCATTGTAAAACACCTAAGTTATTGGTTTTAACAACCCAAATTGAATTTTCACCATCGGGTGCAACGCTGACATTTCCACTGAAACCGGAAGAATAACCGGCAAAGACATAACCACCATCATTTGTGAGAGAAACTGTTCTCAATTCATCGTGGGCCGCGCTACCGTAACTTTGTTCCCATTCGATAGTACCCGTTGAAGATAGTTTGACCATCCAATATTCTTGTGAAGAACAAAAGGTGCAATTCGGATCAAAACCGATGACTCCCTCTCTTGAGCCAGCTAAAATATATCCGCCGTCAGGGGTTTGTTTCACATCTTCAAACGAATTGCTATTTGTGTTTCCGTATGCGAAATTCCATTCAATAATTCCTGTTGAATTATATTTTACGACCACTCCGTCGTAGTTATTTCCTCCTAAATTGGATATAGTTCCCGTAGACGAATTGGTTTCTCCCACGCATAAAAATCCACCATCTGAGGTTTGAATGACAGATTCGTATCGATCAGAGAAATTTCCGCCAATGACTTGAGACCATTGAATAGCGGGTGCTTGAGCAAAACAATAAGAAGATGCAAAAGCAACGATTAGAAATAGATGTTTCATTTGTTTTATTTTTTTGTGAAAAGAAGATTGATTGTGTTTAATCGCACGAACATTTGCTGACTTCTTCTGACCATTTTTCATAATGATCAGCGCCATTTCCAGACATCAAATCCTGCATTTTAAACGTCGGATACATCGCGAAATAACGTTCTGATATTTGTTTTCCAATTTTGGCACAATCTACTTGACAGAGATAGTTTTTCCAATCTTCTGCTGAAATTTGAGCTTTGGCTTCGGGTGGTATATTTTCCAACGATTGAATTAACAGTCCCATTGTTTCAGCATGGAATTGATAGGGCGATTTGTCCATGTAAGCATTGGGGTCAGTGGAAATTTCTTCTTGTGCACATAATGAAAAACACGTAAGAAAAGTGGCGATAAATAACTTGATTTTCATGGTGACAGTTTATTTTTTAATAAATTCTACTCTTCGATTATTGGCTTTACCCGTTGCTGTTGTATTTGGTTCCGAAGGTTCGGATTCTCCTTTTCCGTCTGTAGAAAGTCGATTCTCGGCCACATTAAATTGTTCCACCAATACTTTTTTCACAGCAAGTGCGCGTTTTTTTGACAATTCTAAATTGGTTTTGTCGTCACCATCCGAATCAGTATGACCAACAATTTGAACTTGAACACCTGCTGCTTCATTCAAAATTCCTGCAATTTCTTTCAATGCGCCGTAAGATTCAGGTTTAATTTGATCGGAATTGACATCAAACAGAATTCCGCGGGAAACCAATTTTCCTTCAGTCATCAATTTGTTGCGCGAATCGGCAGGTGCAGTAGCAATTCGAATGTTGGTAACCAAAAGTGGCAACGCATCATAAAAATTGTGGAAAAAAGACATTTTGTAGGGATCTTTTTCTGCAAAAAATCGAGGAATATCCCACACCTTGGTCTCATCAACATACAATCGCAAACGAGTACCTTGTCGCCAAATCGAAATTTTGACAAAGGGTTTTTCATCACTATTCCAGTTTTGTAGATCATTGCTGTTTTTTAATAATTCTTTTTCGCTGTTTGATACAGAAAAACCAGTTGTTGGACAGCCTCCGGGATGAAAGCTGACATAGGATCCGGGACCAAAATGATAATCCATTTCATCGTATTGATCCGTGAAAAAACGCAATCCAAAGCCGTCACTGTTACAGTGATTTTGAGCACCAAGCCCAACTTCAAATTCAAGCGTAAAGTTTTCAGGTAAATATTTCAGTCCCTCCTGAACATACGAGCCATTTTGGGTCATCCCAAACCATTTTTCAGTTCTACTTTCCACGGACATTACTTCTCCGCTTCCGTTGGTATTGAATTCCATAGGGAAATCACCAATAGCAACATGATCGAAATTGTCGTAAAACAAGACTTTTTCACCCGGAATGAAATCGAATTTTGAGAATGATTTGAACGATTTTGGTTCAGAAGAGGATGAAGCCCCTGTTTTTTCAGGATCCATCGATTGATTTTCGTTACTTGGAGTTTGATTTTCGGAATCGGGATTTTCAGGCGTCTTTTTCTTTCCTTTTTCATCCACCTTGTTTTCGATTTTATCCAACGTTTTATCAACTCCCCGGTCAATTCGGTTTTCAATCCGTTGATTTACTTTTGCTTTTGCTTTTTCTTTTTGATTTTCGAGAATGCTGATTTGCGCTGAAAGTGAATGACAGGCAAACCAAATGAAAATCGATGTGATGCTTGTTTTCATGGTATTTGTTATTGATGAAACAAAGGTCAACCAAATACTTGGATCAGCACTTAGGGAATTCCCTAAATTTTTACAGATTTACAATAAAATAATTGAATTTTAATCGATTAAACCTAAAATGATAGCTTTTTTGACCAATCCACTTACATTTTTAACTTGAAGTTTAACAAACAAATTGGCGCGATGATGTTCCACTGTTTTATCATTGATAAACAACGTTTCGGCAATTTCTTTGATCGATTTTTCTTTCAATATTTCACGTAAAACTTCTTTTTCTCGGGATGAAAGATGAATTTCAGCAGGATTTTCATCCACCACTAAATCCGATGCGGCTAAATTTGCTTGAACTGTGGGACTAATGAATGATTTTCCAGCTAAAACTTCTGTTATTCCTTTCTCAATAAGTTGAATTTCATCCGATTTTAAAATATACCCTTTCACACCTAATTTGATTAGTTGTTGAATCGTAATGGCATCGGCCAAACTGGTCAAAACAATGATTTTAGTATTCGGAAAAGCATGTATTAATTCGGGTAAAAATGTGCGTGCATCGTCGACACCAAACTTAATGTCTTGTAAAAGTAAGTCAATTTGCGTATTTTGAAATTGTTCTTTTAATTCACTCAATTGATACGCTGTAAGAATTGTGAAATCAGGAAATAAACTGGTTAAGCCCTGTTGCAAAGCGCTGACAATTAATGGATGATCATCTGCAAGAAGTATGGTCATGCGAATGGAATTTCTACTCCAACAAATGTACCATTTTCTGGGGAACTTTCGAGATGTATTTTTCCACCGATTTGCTCAATTCGAAGTTGTAAACTTTTGATTCCTTGACCGTTTGAAGTCGATTCAACGAAACCTTTTCCATTGTCTTCGACAGAAAGCAAGATTTTATTTTCAGAAGTGGAGCATTGTACCTGAATTTCGGTTGATGCAGCATGTTTGAGTGCATTTACAATTAATTCTTGTGCAATTCGGTAAGTAATTTGTTCTAATGAAGATGAAATTTCACCCGAAATGGATGTCCAACAAAGAATGGTTGTTTTTGCGTTTTGGTTTTCGATGCAAAATTGCTTGAGTGCTTGGTCTAAATTCCGATTTTGCAAAATCAAGGGCATGAGATTATGAGCAATTCTTCGGGTTGATTCATGTAGGTTTTTCAATCGTTCTAACCACGATGATTTTTCTTCCAATTGAATTTGTTCTAGTTGGAGTTTAAGTCCTGCAATTTCAGAGGCAAGTCCATCATGAAGTTCTTCTGAAATGCGCTTGCGTTCTTGGATTTCTCCGTTATTGATGGCTTCAAGAAGGGCTTTTTCTTGCGTTATTTTAGCTTGTATTTCTTTGATTTTTTGTAATTTACGCTGACGTATGAAAAAGATGATTCCAGCGAAAAGGACAAATAGTAAACCAATGAATCCAATAAAATAATAAGAAATTTGTGTGTTTTGTTCGGCGATTTTCAATCTGTTTTTTAGAATTTCTTTTTCCTTTTTACTTGTTTCATATTGAATGAGAATTTCGTTGATGATTTTCTTATTCTCTTCGGAGGCATTTTCGCGAAATAGTTCATGCGCTTTTTTAAGTGATTCGTTCGCTTTTTTATGTTGGTTAAGGCCTTCGTAGGAATTGGCTAAGTTCTTGTAGATAGAATATTGAATGTTTTTGTTTTTTTGGATATGAGATTCGGATAAAGCTTCTGTTGAATAGCCAAGTGAAAGGTCGAATTTACTTAATTCATTGTAGGTTTGAGCCAAAGCAATTTTGGTAAAACTCGCAATACGATTTTGACGCGTTAACTGGGCTAGGTTCAACGTTTGTTGGTAGAAATCAAGTGCTTTTATCCAGTTTTTTTCTTCGCTTGCAATATCTCCTAAAGCATAATTACTGTAGATAATTCCAAGTACATTTTGTGTTTTTGTCGAAAGTTTTAAAGCTTGTTCAGCAAGTTGTTTTCCCTGTTGAAAATTGTTTGTTTTGACTTCACAAATGGCGTATACAGCTAATATTCCGGGAAAATAGAGTGTGTCTTTTTTTTCTTTGGCAATTCGATGTGCTTCTCGAATATGTTTTAAAGCAGATTCATAGTCAGCAATGCTTAAGAATAAATTGGCGATGTTATTTTGAATATATGCAGCTTGTAAATGTTCATGCGCTTCTTCGTAGAGTTGAATGGCTTTCTTATAATGTCGAATTGCTTTCGGATATTCAGTTTTTAGGCTAAAGATAGCGCCGAGTAAATTTTCGTATTTCGCTTGTTTTACAGGATTTAATTTGTTTTTGGTAAGTACTTTCAAGTTTGAATTAATTGCTACCAAAGCGCGATCGATTTCCCCTTTTTGGATGAGGTATTTGGCTTCGTGGTAATGGTGTAAATCTGTTGCAAGCTTATTTTTTGACCCTAACAATGAAATGGAGTCGAGATACATTTGGGCATTGGTTGGTTGAGTTAAAGCAAGTTTGAACCACATATCCATTTTGCTTGAATCAGATTGAGCCATAATAGAATGGCTTACTAAAAGGAACAGTATGACAATCAGTTTGTACATGGATGAAGTTTTTGTAAAAATACGTCAAAATACGTATTCTTGGTTTTTAATCCTGAAGAGATGACGTTTGATTAGCAAGTTTGGTTACCTTTGATAGATAATTCAAAAAATGTTTCAATGAAAATCATTCATTTTATGTATGTGGCAGTTCTAGCTGTTTTTTTTACTTCATGTACAACAGTAACTTCCACCAATATTCCGGGAAAAAAAGAAAAATCTTTTCCAAAAAAACTGAAAGGAGAATATGAATTACAATATCCTTCTAGCTTGTCTTTTTTAGGTGATGCAGGGGCATCGACGATCACCTTTACGTCAAATTCCATGAAAATGAATACAAATGGAGAAGAAACGACCACTCAATTAGGCGATTCGCTGTATATTTCACTTGTTGGTAAAAATTACTATCTGTCCATGGGAGAAGCGCCATCATTTTCGGTATTTCAATTGAAACCAAATGGCAAAGATTGGGAATTGCGAACCATGAATTCCTTGCAAGAATCTTTACTCGTTTCGGATTTAGAAACCTACTTTTCGAATGTGAAAGAAACTTCATCACCTTCGGAAGATGGGATGAACTACTATTCCTATGAAGTAACGATTCGGGACAATAAATTGGAAGATTTTTTCAAAAGTTCGATACCAATGGATGAACCTTTTATTTTGAAGAAAAAATAAACTTTTATGATGACTCCTTGTTTTTTCTGCATGCGAGGAGTGAAAAAGCAACATTTACCCGAGAAAATTTGTCGTTCTTGTCAACGTCCATTTGCTTGGCGAAAAAAATGGGAACGCGATTGGGGAAATGTGATTTATTGTAGTGAAAGGTGTAAAAAAGATAAATCGATTCAAAGTCCCGACACCAATAAATAAAAGAAAAAGAGGGAGACTAGTAAAAGTTTTCCCTCTTTTTTTAATACGAATTAGGATAAATACATTTAGATTGTTGGATCTGTCTTATTAAATTTTTATACTCAATCCACCAGAAACTATTGGGCCACCCACACCTATTTCTGCGTTTAATCCAATGTTCGGAGTGAAATAATAGCGAATACCCGTACACAATCGCAAACTAATTGGAAGTAAGCTACCTGAAAACTTCACTTTATCATTGTTAAAACCAATATCATCCGATTCGATCGTTAAAAAACGGGTGTTTGTTCCTGCACCAACTCCCAAATATGCATCCAAATTGGGATTAGATACATCGAAATGATAATTAAAGCGAGCGTGAACACGAAGACGACTAGCTATTGTAGACGCTTGGTAGGTTTTATATAACGAACCATCATTATTCAGGGAATCGTAAGAAAAATTTGAAGAAAAAGAATTGTAGATAATATCAGTACCTATTCCAATGCGATCTCCAATCATATACTCTAAACGGATACCTGCAGGACCTAAACCTTTGATGTTTGAAATATTATTTCCATTTTCTTCGGCTAATCTAGCGAAAAATTTGCCAAAATTAGGACCTCCATAGTACATGTCGATTACAATATTCCCTTCCTGTAATGCCTGTGCATGGGTGGTGTTGCATAAAGTTCCTCCTAAGAAACTAGCTATTAAAATATAAAATATTTTTTTCATAGGGTGTATTTTTATAAACAAATCTAACAAAAAAAAAACGCCAAATTTGAATTTGACGTTTTTTCAACTTTTCTTTTAAATAAATTATCCTTGTTGTGCTTTGATTAAATTCAATGCTGAACCTGCTTTAAACCAGTCAATTTGTTGTTGGTTGTATGTGTGATTGAGCATAATGAGATCTTTCGATCCGTTGGCATGAATCACTTCCAGTGTCAATTGTTTCCCTGGAGCAAAATCGACAAGATCAACAAAATTGAATACATCATCTTCTTGAATTTTATCATAGTCCGCTTCGGAAGCAAATGTCAACCCGAGCATTCCTTGTTTTTTCAAGTTTGTTTCATGGATTCGTGCAAAAGATTTCACGATAACCGCTCGAACACCTAAATGACGTGGCTCCATAGCTGCATGTTCGCGGGATGAACCCTCTCCGTAATTGTGGTCACCAATCACAACGGAAGGAATTCCAGCTGCTTTGTAAGCGCGTTGAACTGCAGGAACTTCGCCGTATTCACCCGTTAATTGATTTTTTACTTTGTTCGCTTCTTGGTTGAATGCATTGATTGCACCAATCAACATATTGTTGGAAATATTGTCCAAATGACCACGGTAACGCAACCAAGGACCAGCCATTGAAATGTGATCGGTAGTACATTTTCCGAAAGCTTTGATCAATAATTTCGCTCCCAAAATATTTTGTCCGTCCCAAGCAGGAAAGTTTTCTAATAATTGTAATCGAGACGAGTCTTTGGCAACCACAACTTCCACACTACTTCCGTCTTCTGCCGGAGCTTGATATCCTGGGTCTTCAACGTCAAATCCTTTTGTTGGTAATTCATCTCCTTTTGGAGGTAACAATTTCACTTGTTCACCTTTATCGTTGGTCAAGGTATCCGTGATTGGATTAAATCCAAGATCTCCCGCAATTGCTAGGGCAGCAACCATTTCAGGGGAAGTTACGAACGCATGTGTATTTGGATTTCCATCGGCACGTTTAGAGAAATTTCGGTTGAAGGAATGGACAATCGTATTTTTTTCTTGTTTGTCAGCACCATCACGATCCCATTGTCCGATACATGGTCCACACGCATTGGTAAACACTTTGGTTCCCATTTTTTCGAAAGTGGAAATGATTCCATCTCGCTCGATGGTGAAACGAACTTGTTCTGAACCAGGATTGATTCCAAATTCCACTTTGGGAGTAATTCCATGTGCTACGGCTTGTTCTACGATGGATGCAGCACGTGCCATATCTTCGTAGGATGAATTCGTACAAGAACCGATTAACCCCCATTCTACTTTCAAAGGCCAATCGTTTTTGATTGCTTCTTCGCGCATTTTCGAAACAGGATTTCCACGATCAGGTGTAAATGGACCGTTAATATGTGGTTCTAATTCGGATAAATTAATTTCAATCAATTGATCAAAATACTTTTCTGGGTTTGCATACACCTCGGGATCTCCAGTAAGATGTTCTGCGATCATATCAGCAGCATCGACCACTTCTTGACGACCAGTAGCAGCTAAATAGCGTCGCATGGAATCATCGTAACCAAAGGTGGAAGTGGTAGCACCGATTTCTGCACCCATGTTACAAATTGTTCCTTTTCCAGTAGCTGAAAGCGAAAGTGCTCCATCACCAAAATACTCAACAATAGCACCAGTTCCACCTTTTACAGTCAAAATATCAGCTACTTTTAGAATAACATCCTTTGCGGAAGTCCATCCGTTTAATTTGCCTGTTAATTTTACTCCAATTAATTTCGGAAATTTCAATTCCCAAGCCATTCCCGCCATGACATCTACAGCATCAGCTCCTCCAACTCCGATCGCCACCATTCCCAATCCACCTGCATTTACGGTGTGAGAATCTGTTCCAATCATCATTCCTCCTGGGAAAGCATAATTTTCTAACATAACCTGATGGATAATTCCTGCTCCAGGTTTCCAGAAGCCAATACCATATTTATTGGAAATCGACGACAAGAAATTAAACACTTCATTGTTTTCGTTAAAAGATCGTTTTAAATCCGCAGACGCACCGATTTTAGCTTGAATCAAGTGATCACAATGCACCGTAGAAGGTACAGCTACTTTTTTTCTTCCGGCTTGCATAAATTGTAACAAGGCCATTTGAGCTGTTGCATCTTGCATTGTTACACGATCAGGCGCAAAGTCGACATACGATTTTCCTCGTTCAAAAGCTGTTGTCGCATTACCTTCCCATAAGTGTGTGTATAATATTTTTTCCGAAAGTGTTAAGGGTTTACCAACCACTTTGCGTGCTTCAGCAATGCGTTCTGGGAATTTTGCATAAACTGCACGAATCATATCTAAATCAAATACTGCCATTTATCTTATTTTTTGAATATTCTCAAAGATAAAAAAAATGAAATTACAATCTTGTAAATAATATTGATAATGATATTGATTTTATTGATAGGAGTTAATTTGTTTCCTCTCCCTTTTCTCCAAAGATAGAAGCAATAGGTTAAAAAAAGCCCTATCCGAATGAACGAGACAGGGCTTTTCGAAATATACTTTCTGTTTTTTAGTTCGCTAACAACTTGTGTGAAGGGGCAAATTTCGTTAAGGTAATTCCTTCTACTGCTTTTGTGTATTCTTCGATCGTTGGAGTTCTTCCTAAAATCGTAGACAATACTACCACAGGTGTTGAAGAAAGCAATGATTCTCCTTTTTTACCGTCTGCATCTTCTACTACACGACCTTGGAACAAACGTGTTGAAGTAGCCATAACCGTATCTCCTTTTTCGGCTTTCTCTTGGTTCCCCATACACAAGTTACATCCTGGACGCTCTAAGTACAACATGTTCTCGTATTTCGTACGCGCTTCTCCTTTTGGAGCGTTGTCGTCGAATTCGAATCCAGAGTATTTTTGCAATACTTCCCAGTCGCCTTCTGCTTTCAATTCGTCAACGATGTTGTATGTTGGAGGAGCAACCACTAACGGCGCCTTGAACTCTACTTTTCCGTTTTGCGCTTCCACGTTTTTCAACATTTGAGCAAGGATTTTCATGTCGCCTTTGTGTACCATACAAGAACCGATGAATCCTAGGTCTACTTGTTTTGAACCACCATAGAATGACAACGGACGAATGGTATCGTGAGTATAGCGTTTTGAAACGTCTTTGTTATTCACGTCTGGATCGGCAATCATTGGCTCAGCAATTAGATCCAAATCAACCACCACTTCAGCGTAGTATTTCGCGTTTTTATCTGGTGTTAAAGCTGGCTTCTCACCCGATTGAATTTCTGCAATACGTTTGTTTGCTTTGTTAATCAATCCTTGTAACACTTGATTTTTGTTGTCCATTCCTTTGTCGATCATGATTTGGATACGGCTCTTCGCAATTTCCAAGGATTCGATCAAGGTTGCATCCTCTGAAATACAGATAGATGCTTTTGCTTTCATTTCAGCGGTCCAGTCAGTAAAGGTAAATGCTTGGTCAGCTGTTAACGTACCAATGTGTACTTCAATTACACGACCTTGGAAAACGTTTTCACCACCAAACTGCTGCAACATTTGCGCTTGTGTTGCATGAACTACGTCACGGAAATCCATGTATGATTTCATGCTTCCTTTGAAGGTTACTTTCACAGATTCTGGAATCGGCATGGATGCTTCACCCGTTGCCAAAGCCAAAGCTACAGTACCTGAATCGGCACCGAAAGCAACACCTTTCGACATACGCGTGTGGGAGTCACCACCAATGATAATCGCCCAATCGTCAATCGTGATATCATTCAAAACTTTGTGGATTACATCCGTCATAGAATGATAGATGCCTTTTGGATCACGAGCGGTAATCAAACCAAACTCGTTCATAAACTTCATCAATTTCGGGATGTTTGCTTGCGCTTTTTTGTCCCAAACAGAAGCAGTATGACATCCAGATTGGTAAGCTCCGTCTACAAGTGGAGAAATAACCGTCGCAGCCATGGATTCCAATTCTTGAGCGGTCATCAAACCAGTTGTATCTTGTGAACCAACAATGTTTACAGTAACGCGTACATCTGATCCAGCGTGCAACACTTTTCCAGGTGTATTTCCAACAGCATTGCGGTTAAAGATTTTTTCTACCGCCGTTAAACCTTGACCGTCGTTTGAAATTTCTTTCGAAGGAGCAAAAACAACTGGAGGAGTAATTCCTAAAACTTTAGCAGCAAAAGTTTGAATTTTCTTACCGAAAACAATTGCGTAAGATCCACCTGCTTTGATGAATTCCATTTTTTGAGGTGTCAACGCTTTTGAAATATCAATCAATTCTTGATCACCGTTGTATAATTTTTTTGTTTTGGTATTGATGGTCAAAACCGTACCAGTAGCAACCGAATATTTTTGTTCCAAAATTGGATCACCGTTTTCATCACGTACTAAGTTTCCTTCAGCATCCGTCTTTTTCACCCAGTTTTTCAAATCAATTCCGATACCACCTGTAACATCCACTGTTGTTAAGAAAATCGGGGAAATCCCGTTTGTTCCTCCTACAATTGGAGCAATATTTACAAATGGAACGTAAGGGCTCGCTTGTTTTCCTGTCCACAAAGCCACGTTGTTTACACCCGACATACGTGAAGAACCAACTCCCATTGTACCTTTTTCAGCGATCAGCATGACACTTTTGTCTGGATGCTGTGCTTTCAATGCTTCAATTTCTTGTTGAGCTTGAGGTGTCATCATGCATTTGCCGTGCAATTCACGGTCTGAACGCGAGTGTGCTTGATTTCCAGGAGATAACAAATCGGTAGAAATATCTCCTTCAGCAGCAATGTAAGTGACAATCTTAATTTCTTCCGGAATTTCAGGAAGTTTCGTGAAAAATTCAGCTTTAGCATAACTCTCCAAAATGTCTTTAGCCACTGTGTTTCCTGCTTCGTAAGCTGCTTTTAATCGTTCTGTATCAGCATCGTACAAGTAAACTTGCGTTTTCAATACTTCAGCAGCTTGTTTGGCAATTGCTTCGTTGTTACCAAGTGCTAAGTCTAACAATACAGCAATGGATGGACCACCTTTCATGTGAGATAGCAATTCAAAAGCAAAATCAGGAGTGATTTCAGCAACAACGGTTTCACCCAAGATGATTTCTTTTAGGAATTTCGCTTTTACACTTGCAGCACTGGTTGTACCAGGAATCGTATTGTAAATGAAAAACTTCACGGAATCCGCTCTGTGTGGGTTTCCTAAATCAGTGATTTGCGCAATAATTTCACTTAATAAATCAGCTCCATCAATTGGTTTTGGATGAAGACCTTGATTTTTGCGCTCTTCAATTTCTTGGATGTAATCGTTAAAAATACTCATGTTGAACTTTGTTTCTGTTTTAAGTCTGGAAAGAATAAATTATGGAATAACCGTTAATTCTTTTTTAGTCATTTTAAGAAAAAAAAGAACCAAAACATGTTTTTTATACCATATAATTTAACCCAGAATTTTGTCAGGGCGAATTTACGCATTTAATCTTATTTGACGAAGTGAAAAAAGGGAGATTTTTTTGAATTTTACCCTTAGTTTATTGTAAAATGCGAATGTTTGTTCAAATTCCCGATTTTATCTCGGAAAAGGAATTGTATCACGGAGTGAATGTGTCGTGTTTTTTAACGTGTTTTTGTATTCAATTGTAAGTTCAATTTTTTTGTTTTCCTTCCACATTTCTTGGAAAAAAGGGGGTAAAGTTGTCGTGTTTCCTTCTATGATTTTTCCATCAATTTGTGCTGACCAACGTTCTAGTTGTATGTATTTTTCTAGCAGTTTGTTTTCGGGAAAAGTCAGTTGAAGGAAGTTTGAATCAGTAGAAATTATGATCGTTGGTTCGGGGAATTTATCCACTTTTAGCGAAATCAGAGCACTTCGAATTATGCAATCCATGCCTTTGTATTTGATGTAAATTTGAATCGAATCACCTTCATCCATTTTAATTATTTCCTCAAAACATTCCGAGGAGATTTCATTTCCTACGCCTTTTATTGATTTACTTCCCAAGTTAATTTCGTGAGAGAGAATTTTTGGTGCTTGATTATACTTGTAAAATGGAGTTTCATTGCAAATTCCTAGTTGGTTAGTAGAAAAATCGAAAATGGATTGTTTCCCGAAACAGAAGTTTGCCACCGGAAATGGCTTGATGTGAAATTCAAACAAGTGAATCAACAATTCTTGTTGGTATACGAATAGTGTACATTTTCTCGAACTCGTCATTCCTGGTCTCAGTAAGAAAACAGAATCGGATTGTTGGTTTATAAAACAGTTTTCGGAAGTTATTTTAAGTCCTTTTTCATTCAAAAAATTTAGTTCGTTATCAAACCCCAAATAAATGGTTGAGTCAAGTGGGATTTTGTTTAATTTCCAATTGAGAGAGATGTTACTTGTTTTAAGTTGCGCTTTTAACTTGTCGTATTTTTTTGATTCAGCCAGTTTAAATGCTTCTTCTTGCATTTTTTTCACTTTATGGATTGAGTCGAGCTTTTGTGAAAGGTAACTTTCCCAATCCATCGCGTGTTTTGCATTCCATTTTTTGATGGAGTTTTGATTTAATTCAGAGACACTATCCCTAAATTTGGAAGTAGTTGTACATCCTTGAATCCAATTGTATTCTATACCCCATATTTTTGCAATGCTATCTCGTTCGTGGTTACAATCATCACTACATGGAAATCCATATTCAAGCAAAATAGTCTTTTCTTTGTTTTTTATTGCTTTTTGAGAATAACAAACAGCGTTTAGTAATACAAACAAGAAAAAAAGATGGAATCTCATAGATGTTTTTTCATGCAACGAAAGTACAAAAATAGGTAACAAGTAATCCTTTCTTTTTTATCAAATCTAAGCTTAATTAAATAAAATTAAAAGACGTAAAGCTTTGTTTATGAGTATTTTAATTTTTATTTTAAATTCTAAACGTTAAAAATTTGAATATGAGATAAAACTTGCTGTACATTTGACCCGCAAAAATAAAAAAATGGGTAGTTCGAAACAGACCAAATTCGGTCCAATTTTGAGTTTGTCAGGGGTGATTGTCACCACAGGAATCGTATTTGGAGATATCGGGACATCACCGCTTTACGTGTTTCAGGCTATTCTTAATTCTGGTGTTTCGAAGGAGTATTACGAAGACTTGCTTTTGGGGGGAGTTTCTGGAGTTTTTTGGACATTAGCGATACTTGCTACAGTAAAATATATCTACTTTGCATTAAACGCCGATAACAAAGGCGAAGGAGGGATTTTTGCTTTGTATGCTTTACTCAAACAGCGCAAAGCAAAGTGGATTGTTGTTCCAGCGTTGATTGGTTGTGCCACGTTGATGGCAGATGGATTCATCACACCAGCGATTTCAATATCTTCGGCAGTGGAAGGATTGAAAAATTTGAATCCTACAATAGACACAATGCCCATTGTGATTGGAATTTTGTTTGTTTTGTTTTTGATTCAACAGTTTGGAACTTCACTGATTGGGAAGGCTTTTGGTCCCATTATGCTGCTTTGGTTTGGAACATTGTGTTACCTTGGGGTCATCAATTTAGCGAAAAATCCAGAAGTTTTAAAAGCTTTAAATCCATATTATGCATACAACCTCATAGTAAATGTTCCCAATGGATTTTGGGTGATGGGCGCGATTTCACTCTGTATAACAGGTGCAGAAGCGTTGTATTCTGATCTGGGTCACTGTGGAAAAGGAAATATCCGAGTGAGTTGGAGTATGATGAGTATTTTCTTGTTAATCAACTATTTTGGACAAACAGCCCTTTGTTTATCGGATGGATTTAGTTTGAAAGCCAATCAAACGGTTTTCTTCGCGATGGTGCCGGAGCAAATTCTTCCTTATGTAATTGTTCTTGCAGCTGCGGCATCTATTATTGCTTCTCAAGCATTGATAACAGGAGTATTTACATTAATGAACGAAGCGATTAAGTTGAAATTATGGACTAACTTGAAAGTAAAATATCCAACGGAGCATCACGGGCAGATTTACATTCCGGCGATCAATTGGTTTTTGTTGGTGGGTTGTTTGATGGTCGTTTTGATTTTCCAAGAAGCGGAAAGAATGGAAGCAGCTTATGGTTTGGCGATCACAACAAACATGGTGATGACTTCTTTTTTACTCTGTTATCTGTTGTTTGTAAAATACCCCAAAGCAAGGCTATTTTATGGGATTATTTTCTTGTGTTTTTTAGCTGTAGAAATTGTATTCTTGTCATCCAATTTGGGTAAAATTGTTCATGGAGGATGGTTTGCGTTGATTTTGTCTATTGTCTTTTTTGTGTTTTTATTTTTCTTTTACCAAGCGCGCTTGTTACGAGGAAAGATTGTGGAATATATCAAAATGGATAAAGTTGTTCCATTGATTGAGGCGGTTCGAAATGACAAAGCTATTCCGTATGAAGCGACTAATTTGGTGTATCCAACACGTACGGACCGTAGCAGTAAATTAGATGTAACTGTCTTTTATTCGTTGTTTCGAAAAAAACCAAGAAAAGCGGACATCATTTGGTTTTTGCATTTGGATATTAAACCCGAACCATGGGGAATCAATTATTCTGTGAATGAAATTATTGATAAACATTGTTATTATGTTTCGTTGCAATTAGGCTTTAAGGAAGAACATCGAATTGAGTTTATGATTCGCAAAATCCATCAAAGTATGGTGGAGAAAGGGGAGATCTCAGGGGAAAGTATTTTCGAATCTGTGCGAGGTAAATTCAACGAAGTGGACTTTAAGTTTGTCATTTTGAATTCACGCATTGCATCGGATAATGATTTGACCCCTTTTCAGATTATCGTCGTGAAAGTGTATCGATTTATCAAGCGATTTGGATTAAAATCATCCGAAGATTTAGGTTTAGACCAAACGAACGTTGTGGAAGAATACATTCCAATTCATGTGGCACAAACGGTTGATTGTGATATGAAAGAAGAGTTTGAGGACTATTCCAAATAAAATCGCAGAAAAGTGATAAAAAGATAGACCTAATAGTGAGAAATAAAATTTATTCACTATCTTTGCACCCTTAAAAATTATTAATTAATTCGATTTAACATGAATTCGTACGAAACTGTTTTCATTTTAACTCCCGTTTTGTCTGAAGATCAGGCAAAGGAAGCAGTGCAAAAATTCGAAGGTGAAATCGCCGCATTTGGTGGTAAACTTAAGCACAGTGAAAAGTGGGGATTGAAAAAATTGGCATACCCAATTCAGAAAAAAACAACAGGATTTTATTTCTTGTTGGAGTTTGAAGGTGAGGGTAACGTCGTTGCAGACCTTGAAGTATCATTTAAACGTGATGAGCGCGTAATGCGTTTCTTAACCGTTAAAATGGACGCACATCACTTAGCTTACGCTGAGAAAAGACGTGCTAAAATGGGTGAGTCTAAAGTAGCTCCTAAATTAGAAGCGTAATTGTTTAACATCAAAAAGAAGCATCATGTCACAAAATGATATTCGTTATTTGACGCCGATTAACATCGACATTAAAAAATCAAAATACTGCCGTTTCAAGAAAAGCGGTATTAAATTCATCGATCACAAAGACCCTGCGTTTTTGTTGAAATTGGTGAACGAGCAAGGTAAAATTTTGCCACGTCGCATTACAGGTACTTCTGCTAAATACCAAAAGAGAGTAAACAAAGCGATCAAGCGTGCTCGTCACTTGGCAATCTTGCCTTACGTGGGCGATATGCTTAAATAAGCTTTTGTCAAACTTAAAAATTGAAAGAAAATGGAAGTTATCTTAAAGAAAAATGTAGATAAGTTAGGATATAAAGACGAAACAGTAACTGTTAAGCCTGGTTACGGTCGTAACTTTTTGATTCCTCAAGGATACGCAATTTTGGCTACTCCTTCAAACAAGAAGGCACATGCTGAAATGATGAAGCAACGTTCTCATAAAGAGTCTAAAATTGTTGCTGAAGCAGAAGCAATTGCTGCAAAATTAGCTGATGTTACTGTAAAAATCTCTACAAAAGTAGGAGAGAATGGTAAAATCTTTGGATCTGTTAACACAGTTCAATTAGCTGACGCATTGCGTGCTGAAGGTTTTGATATTGATCGCAAATCTTTGAAAATCAAAGATGAGCCAATCAAAGAAATCGGAACGTATGAAGCAGAAGCAAACTTACACAAAGGGGTTAAACCTGTGTTCAAGTTTGAAGTTATCGGAGAATAATCTTTATTCAAACATACTTGAAAGGTCGGATTTTTCCGGCCTTTTTTGTTGGTATATAGTCAAAAAAAACTGCTTGAATTTCAAGCAGTTTTGTACCTATAAAATTTTGGAGTTTTAATCCATCCATTTATCGTTTTTTAATTCGCCAAGAATCACAACTTCTTTACTCCGTTTGTATTCTTCAGCGGCAATCATCATTTGTTCGCGTGTATCTCTTCGGATACGAATACCATTTGAACCTGAGTTTTTGACTTCGATGTAAAATCCGTCTCTGAGTCTTGCTGGTTTTGTAGCTGGACGTCCCATACCGTGTGTATTTGTTGTTTAACCTAAATAAAATTCCGTAGAATGTTTCTAAATATAACACATTTTTTTGGATTTTGTTGTGTCTTAACCTTTTTTAACTGCAATTCACAAAACTAAATCGTATTCTTGTTGTTTTATTTTCATGAATAAGACGACAGACAGACCACAAATCACGTATGATTCAAGGCACATCATTCAAGAAGAAGAACGTTTCATGCACGCTAGTTTAAGAGCCATTTTAAAACAACAAAACCCACATTTGAATCGATTGGCAATTTCCATTTGTCTAACAGTAGATGAGTTTTTCTTTGAAAAGCCTTTAGCAGAAAAGCAGCGTTTCATGCACGCACAATTAGAAAAAAACACAGCGCTTAAAAATCAATTGATTGGTATCGTAATTGGGAATTTTTCCGCCGAAGAGATGCAATTTTATTTACAAAACGCGAAGAGTTTGAATAAACGCATTAGTCAAATGATTCAAGTAAGAATTTTAGATCAAATGAACTTCTTTTTGTTAGATCAAATGTAGTGTAAATAAAAAAGAGGCTGTCTCAAAATATTGAGCGGCCTCTTTTTTTTGTTTTCAAGTATT
>CAYRMV010000062.1:0-18792 GCA_964425255.1 uncultured Flavobacteriales bacterium | reverse complement strand
TAAAAACCTCAGTTCGATTCTTAAAACAAAGTCAAAATTAATTAAATGACTTGGTTGCAAGGCAGATTTTAAAAGGGATAGCGAGCTATCTCGTTAAAATCTAACGAAGGAAACAAGTTATTTAATTAAATTCAAAATGTGACTTTTCACCTCTAAACAGCAATCTACTTTCATTTTTCAAATCGAAATAGCTCGCTATTACGATTTGAAAAATGTCGTATCTCACTATTTATAGGTGTTTTGACAAAGTTTGAATAATCGAACTGAGGTTAAAAGCAAATGGAGAAATCTATTTTTCACCCCTTGATTTTTATGTGAAACAAGGATTTATAATTCTACCTCACGAGCGAATTGAATCAGAATTACTTCAAGCAGTGAAAATTAAATGGAATCGACATTAATTGATCTCTTCAAAATCATCAAAGTCATCTTCTTTTTTATTCTGACGATTTTTCATTCTTTTCTCAACTGTCACAAGAGGTCCTCCAGAAAGTAAATACGAAAAACCATTGGCTAGTTTGATTAATATTCCGAGCAAAACGAAAAATCCGATTACTTTGAAAATGAATCCGAAAACAGGAGTGTCTTCAATGTCAAGGATACTATCATAAAACCAAACGGAAATTGGATTTCGAGCCCATTCAGGTTCAAAGATAAAAGCTGTGAATATGGCGATTGCAGCAATGATAACTCCAATTTCAGCGCGCAAATTAAAGTTACTTTCAAATAGACCATTCGGCATATTGTTTAATCCACTCATTTGAAAAAGTTGACTCTGGCGTTGTTTATTTTGAAGTTTTCCACTAAAGTAGAGAATCAAAATCAATGCAGCTGCAATCAACTCGTTCATTAATAAGAAATTACTTGTTTCTGATTCGAGACAAAATAAAAAAGTAACATCAACTAGAAAAAAATATTGGACAAATTTCAAAAGATAAGTTTCGCCTATTGTTTTTTTTCTGCCCATACGAACAAACGACAACAATAGATTGACAATTCCCCACAAGAAACCGAAAATGGCAAAAACAACGCCTAAGTGAAAAGCTAATTCTAAATATTTCATTTTATTACAGAAATAATTTTCAAATCAAACCAATGAATCTGAAATCAAGAGATTGATTTATACTCGTTTTATGTTCATTTACAAAACCTTTCAAAGTTGAAAAGTCCAAAAATGATTCATATCAAGATACAAAGATGCAAAAATAGTAAGTTGGTTGGATTATTTTTGAAAAAGGAGAGAGGAATGTGATTAAGTCGTATCGTGACGAAAACCTTTGTTTTGATTGTGTCCTTGCAGATGAGACTTTAACAAATAATTCATTGAGAAGTTGCAAAATGATTGGGTTTAGTTTTGTCACTAGAATTACGACCTTTATTCTTTTAAAAATACATTGATATATAGTTTGATTTATGTATTAAAACCCAGTTATAGTAGATGTCTAAACGTTGCTTATCCGTTAATAAACTGCTTTTTAGACGGGTTAATTAGTTTTTGTTAGTTGTGCAACTCAATTTTCTGGATTTTTATGTCAAAAACGGGTTGAAACTTTTTGTTCAATAAATGAGTTGAATGTCAGTAAAATCAGGTGTCTAAACGTTGCTTATCCGTTAATAAACTGCTTTGTGGACGAGTTATTTAGTTTTTGTTAGTTGTACAACTCAATTTTCTGGATTTTTGTGTCAAAAACGGGTTGATACTTTTGTTCAATAAATGAGTTGAATGTCAGTAAAATCAGGTGTCTAAACGTTGCTTATCCGTTAATAAACACATATCAGATTAATAAACAAGATTATAATTTGTACCTAAATCTCCCATACCCAACAACCAAATCCCTCACCTAGTTTCTCCAAAATCATTTCATCCTCCTCATTTTTTCTTAAATTTGAGACTCAAATCAAAAATATATGAAGAAAATTCTCCTGTTTTTACAGTTAGTTATTGTTTCGTTATACTCGCGAGCAGATGAAGGAATGTTGATTCCCTCTTTGATTGCTGCTTTTCAAAACGACATGCAAGCAAAAGGAATGAAATTGACCGCTGAACAAATTTATTCTGTCAACCAAGCTAGTTTGAAGGATGCAATCATTCATTTTGGTGGTGGATGTACAGCAGAAATTGTATCTAATAAAGGTTTATTATTGACGAATCACCACTGTGGATACAGCCAAATTCAATCTCACTCATCGCTAGAAAAAGATTATTTAAAAAATGGATTTTGGGCAAAATCTTTAGAGGAAGAATTACCAAATCCCGGTTTGACAGCAACGCGCATTGTTCGCATGGAGGACGTAACAAAACTCGTCTTGGAAGGTACTACAAATACAATGTCAGCGAACGATTTACAAGCTATTGCAGCAAAGAATATCGCCAAATTGAAAGGTGCTCTCGTTGCAGGGACAGCTTTTCAAGCCGAAATCAAAGCGTTTGATTATGGAAATTCATACTATGCCTTGATCACTGAAACATTTGAAGATGTTCGCTTAGTGGGAACTCCTCCGAATTCGATAGGAAAATTTGGTGGCGATACAGACAATTGGGTTTGGCCAAGACATACGGGTGATTTTTCGGTGTTTCGAATTTATGCAAACAAAGAAAATAAACCTGCTCCTTATTCAAAGGAAAATGTTCCATATACGCCAATTTCGTTCTTGAAAATTGATGCAAGTGACCGTACTCCAGGTGAATTTACGATGGTATATGGTTTCCCTGGTACAACCGAACAACACCTCGTTTCGGATCAAATTCAATACATCATCGAAAAAGAACGTCCGGCTCGAATTAAAATGCGTGAAAAATCACTTTCCGTTATCGATGCAGGTATGCGAAATAGTGATTTGACTCGAATTCAATATGCAGCAAAACAAGCTAGTATTGCCAATGCATATAAAAAATGGATCGGGCAAGTGGATGGGTTGAAACGCTTGGATGCTGTTAAAATTAAGCAAGAAAGAGAAGCTGCTTATTTGGCAAAAGCTGCTACAAATCCTGAATGGGAAGAGCGTTATGGCAAAGTTGTTTCCGATATGAATACGCTGGTGAAAGCAAATACTTCCTATGATTTTGCATATGCAATGACTGTGGAATATTTGTTTGTTGGCCCTGAGTTTTATCGTTTGGCGCGAAGTTTAGATGACATTTTGAAAAATTATTCAAAATACGAAAAAGGAGGGGTCTTGAAAGAGAAAATCGACAAGCAAATTGCGAGCATTGATGCTTTCTACAAAAATTATGATCCTAAAATCGATCAACAAATATTCAATTTATTGCATGCTGAGTTTGTTGCTCAAATGGATCCCAATTTACTTCCTGCATCTGTTTCTAAAAAATCAACAGAAGAATGGTCTAAATTGATTTTCACGAAGTCATTTTTAGTAGATGCTGCTAAACTGAAATCATTTTACCAAAATTTGAATGCCAAAACTGTTTCGAAAGCATTGAAAGATCCTGGTTACATGTTGTTTAACGACTTGTTTGCCAATTACCAAGAAAAAGTAGTACCCGGTTTACGTGCTTTCTATTCAAACATGGACCAACTGTTGAAAGTGTATGTAGAAGGAAAACAAGTTATGTTTCCAAATGACAAACATTGGCCAGATGCAAACAGCACTTTACGAATCACTTACGGACAATTAGAAGGGTCTGCTCCAAGAGATGGAATGATGTATACTGAACATACAACCATTGATGGAATTATTGAAAAATACAACACCGGAAATGCAGATTTTGAACTTTTGCCTCGTATGTTAGAACTCTATGACAAAAAAGAATATGGGCCATACAGCCAAGATGGGAAATTATGGGTTTGTTTTTCTGGTTCAAATCATACAACGGGGGGGAATTCTGGTTCACCAGTTTTGAATGCGGAAGGTCATCTGATGGGCTTGAATTTTGATCGTACATGGGAAAGTACCATGAGTGATTATATGTTTGATCCTTCTCGTTGTCGAAATGTTGTAGTGGATATTCGCTATGTGATGTGGGTGATGGATGTGTATTCAGGTGCTAAACACTTAGTAGATGAAATGGTTTTGGTGAAATAATCAAAACAAATTGAAATAAAAAATGGCTGATTTTCTTCGATCAGCCATTTTTTTATGCAAACATTATTCTGGAAGAATCTTCATTTTGTCTGCGAAATGGTAACAATAATCGCGTAAATCTTCTACAATATTGGTTTCTCCCGTTGCCCGTTCAAACGTGTCGGCCATTGTTAAAAGCGTTTGATGAAAAAACTGCTTCATTTCCTCAATCGACATATCGTCAGTCCATAAATCAATTTTCAAGGTGTTTTTATCCGTTGGATCCCAAACCGAGAAAAACAAGGCTTTTGCTTCTTGATTGCTTACATTCCCATCGGTTGCATTCCACATCATGCGAATGGGTACATTATTTTCGTTTACGCCAACCTGTACACTAATTTCTGATGTTTTGACTATTTTTTTATCCATTGTTTGCTTTGCTTTCGACAAAAATAAGCATTCAGAAAAGGTTTCTGAAATCTATCGATGAAATTGTTTCAATTAGTTCTTATTTTTGGTGCAAAAAACATGTCGAAAGAGTCAGTTCTCCACGATGGAATTACATACACAAAAATAAATTACACGGAAAAAAAATTTCGAAATCGGGAATTTTATCAATGTACATTTAACGCTTGTAATTTTACGAAAACGGATTTGCGAGGAATAAGCTTTGAAAATTGTACCTTCGAAGGATGTAACTTTTCAATGACTCTGCTTGAAGGAACCGGTTTGCGGGATTGTGTTTTTAAGGAGTGTAAAATCATGGGGGTTGACTTCACTCGCTGTAATTCGTTTCAGTTTTCGTTTCAGTTTCATCAATCTATGCTCAACTATTGTTCTTTTTTTGGAACTAAATTGCAAAAAACACTTTTCTCCCATTGTACATTGAGGGACATTGATTTTTCAGAAGCTGACCTTTCTCAAGCTCAATTTGTATTCACTGATTTGACTGGTTCACAGTTCAATCGAACAAATCTCGAAAAAGCCGATTTTCGAACTGCATCTCATTTTTCAATTCATCCTGAAAATAACCGCATGAAAAAAGCCCGTTTTTCAATCGATGGATTAGAAGGGTTGTTACACAAATATCAATTAGAAATTGGTTGAATTGTTTTTCATTTAAAAGAAGGCAATGTATCCAAAATGTACTTTTCCGTCTCGAAATAAAATTGGATTTCCTTGTTGCGAACCTAAGGCATATGACAAGGAAAATGTCCCTAAATTGGTGCCGAATGAAAGCCCGATTCCAAATCCATACGGTGTGTCATTGTAATAATTTAAGGCTCTGTTTTCAAACCAACTTTGATCGTAGAATGCAAATAAAAATGAATTTTGATCCAATAGAAAGCGGTATTCTAAGGTGAAAAGCGCTCTGGTTGTGGCATTCAATTCTTCTTCATTGAATCCACGTTGTGAAATTTGTCCGCCAAAACGATAGACTTCATTTTGGAAAATTATCGGAGCTTCGTAAAATTCACCTGACAATTGTACTTTCAAAACATTTCGCTTGTTGATCGGAAAATAGTTCTGCCAATCAATCATTCCTCGAAAGGTTGTTTCGGTGATTACCGAAGAAGTATCACTTTTTTGGGATTTTCTACTACCAATCGATACATCCATCCGAAGCAACATTCCTTTTCGGGGATTAGGTAAATAATCAATTGTTTGGCGTTGAAATCCAATTCCATAATAGTTGGTGTTGACACTTCCTAAATTGGAGAAACTTGGATTGTTTTTACCCGCTGCAAGTACATTGGAAGAATTGTTCCGATAAAATGCTTTCAAGAAATTTCCATTACTCAAAGCATACTGAATCCCAACAGAGCTTTTCAATTCTAAAAAAGTAGAATCTCGTTTGTAGAGTTCAAATTGTCCCTCAATACCAAAGGGCGAACGAAATAAATTGGGAATAATTAATTGTGTTTTCAGTGCTTGCGTTTGAGCTTGTATGCTGCGCCAATTCAAATCAAATAATTCAGCTCGTTTGAGAACGTTCACTAATTTTAATCGAATATCTCCCGTCAAACTAACGCGTTGTGTAACTGGATTTGGTTGAATTCCGATGACTCCATTGGCTAAACTTACTGGTTTTGATTTCAAATACAAGAACAATTCTGCACCTTCTTGGGTGAAGAGTACTTCTGCCGATTTAGTTTCTTCCAAAAAAGTAACTTGCTTTAATCGTGTTGAAATCATGGAAAGGTCTTTGTGGTTGTATTCGTCTCCAACTTTTATTTGGATGTATGAACTGATTACTTTTTCAGAAAGTAAATTTTCTCCACGAAGGTTGATTTTTGTCCATGAAACACTATTTCCAGCTTTTACCATTACCTTGGCTTTCATTGATAAACTATCCATTTGGATGTCACCGAGCTGAACACGAACAAATGGAAATCCATTGTTTTCATAGGTTTGTTGAATCTCATTTAAAATTCGACTAATCTCTTTAGGGGAAAATCCAACATTTCGAATGTATTTCTCCATGTGAATTCCGCGTTTTTTGAGAAATTTCAATACTTGCGGGTCAATTGTTAAATCAGCTTTTTCTAGTTTTGGTCCTGTGTAAAAATGGACATTTGCTCTTTTATTTGACCATTTCAAACTATCTACAGAAGCAAGTAGATAACCTTGTTTAATGGCGAATTGACGAAAGTTTTTGATATAATTTAAGGTTGTTAAACTGTCTTTAAAGTGTATTTCAGGATTTTTCTTTATTAATTTATAGGAATCATTCGTAAAAACGAGTTGATACGGTTTTTGTCCCCAAGTGGAGAATGAAACCAACCAACAGACAAATAAAATCCAGCGCATGTTTTTTTAACGTAAACGAAAGTACAATATTTTTTCCATCATTCAATTTCTTGAATCTTGAAGCGAAACAGGAACTTTGCACGCATACTATTTCTGTTTCAACAAAATATTGTCAGTAAGTAGAAACTTTTTTTGGTTGGTATACGTATTTTTTAATAATTTTGTTCTGCGATACAAACATTAAACAAACAACAATATGAAAAAAATCATGGCCTTGGCTCTTGTAGCACTGACTGTTACTTTGGTTTTGTCTTCTTGCGGTTCATCGAAAGGTGGTCACTGTGATGCTTACGGAAGCGTAGACAATACAGAAAACACAGATCTAGCTCAAAAGTAATCAGTAGTTAACTGCAAAAGAAGTTCAAGGTCGTTTCAAACGACCTTTTTTTATTTCTTGTAAATCGAATCAATCAAATCCTGGTTTTCTTCGCAATTCAAAATGTTGTCCGAGGTACACTTTTCTTACTTGCTCATCCGATGCGAGTTCTTCTGCTGTACCTGATTTCAAAATTGAACCTTCAAATAATAAATAGGCTCGATTGGTAATGGAAAGAGTTTCTTGTACATTGTGATCTGTAATTAATATTCCAATGTTTTTTTTCCGTAAATCAGATACGATACTTTGAATATCTTCAACTGCAATTGGGTCAACTCCAGCGAAAGGTTCATCTAACAAAACAAATTTTGGATTTGTAGCTAAAGCGCGAGCAATTTCTGTCCGCCTTTTTTCACCACCCGATAGGCGATTTCCTAAATTCTTTCTGACATGTGTCAAACTGAATTCTTCTAATAATTGTTCCAAACGTTCGGTGCGCTGCGGTTTTGTCAAGTCGGTCATTTCGAGAATCGACAGGATGTTGTCTTCTACGCTTAACTTTCGAAAAACAGAAACTTCTTGTGGTAAGTAACCAATTCCTAATTGTGCTCGCTTGTACATCGGCATTTGAGTGATTTCAACATCATCCAAAAACACTTGTCCTTCATCGGGTTTGACTAATCCAACAATCATATAGAAGGAAGTTGTTTTCCCAGCTCCGTTTGGTCCAAGAAGCCCAACGATTTCACCTTGATTCACTTCGACGGATACGCCTTTTACCACGTTTCTGCCTTTGTATGTTTTTTTGATTTCTTGCGTAAATAGTTTCACGAGACAATTTTGTGCGTCAAACTTACGGAAAATTCAGCACAAATCAGAATCCAAAAGACCAACGTGCCCGAATTCCTATCGGACTCATTCCGGGATCTAAGTGTGTCAATCGCCAAACTAAATCTACACGTCCTACTTTGAATATGTTTTCAATTCCGACAGCCGCTTCTGCATACGGGATAGAGCCAAATTGTTTAGTAAAACTCGGTAATAACATCACTTCTGAATGTCGATTATCAATGCTTCCATAAGCAATTCGACCTGTTGTAACTAGTCGCCATTTTAATTTTTTTATCAATGGCAAACGGTCAAAAAACAAGCCTTCCCAATGTTGTTCTGCAAATGCTCCTACATATTTATCAGATACAAATTCAAAGAAATTCAATTTGTTAAATGTACTTGTCAGTAACCAAAGTGATTGGTTTCCTTCGTGAACTTTTAGGAATGGATAGGCAGTTGTTCCAAAAATGTAACCAGCTGTTGCCCCATAGCGCAGTCGTCCAAAAACACCAATGTTTCGATTGTGTTCAAGTTGAAATTCGATTTTTTGATAATTGTAGTCACTTCCCAACAATCCTTTGATACCAAAAATACCTTGTAACGATATAATGGGATAACGGGATCGCAAACTTGTTCGGTCGAATGCCCCAGAAAGAAATTCTTCGTCTTTTGTCCATCGAACTCGAAGTGTCACTTCCGATGTTTGAATGCGCCCAATGTTGGAAAAGGATCCATCCGAATTTAAACGTTGGTAATTGGCAACTCCCAAAGCTGTATATTCTTTCCAATCAAATGAACCAAAGAGAATCAAATCTTTTTTGACATCTTTCTCAAAACTTAATCCACCTTTTTCTACAAAAGTTAATTTATCAAGCGGTCCAGTTCGAAACAGTGTTCCAAAAGTGGAACCTACTGCTGCTGCAGTTGGAGAAATGCCAATTTGTTCTATGTCTTTACTATAATTAAGAATTAACATTCCGCGTTTTTTCGGCGTTACATTGTAGCGAATGGTTGCACCATATTTGAATGCTTCATCGCCAACTCCATAGGCAATTCGACCTCCTAGTTCGATGCGACGTGAAAAGTTATTCGATGTTCTAAGGGCTAATCCAAAACGGTATTTTTCAACTGGGTTTGCACTGAAAAAATTGTACGCATTCCCTAATTCGAATTTCCCAATCGGATAGTAACCTGTTGTGAAGAAATAGGCTATATTTTTGACCGCTTTGAAAGTACGAGTTTGCTCCAAAGAGTCAATCATTTCTTCAATGTTTTTTTCCTGTCCAGAAAGTGGTGTGTGACGATGTGCAACCCAATATTCATACGAACGTTGCTGGGCACTGTCAGCATAATCGACGGTATTATCGGCCTTGTAAAACGCCTCTTCTCTAGGTTGATTGATTACAAAATTTCTCCTACTGGAAGTTTTTCGAGCAAAAAAACCATAGATTTCGGTATTTTTTGTGATTTTCAAGTCGACAATCAGTTTCTCTTTGGTAAGCATCCAAACTTCTTTTTCAACTTCTTCAAAATCTTGTTCGAAATACAAGTCTTGTACATAATTGATGTTTGCCCAAGGAGAAATATTTGCTTTAATAGATTTTACAGCGTAAGTTGTATCGGTAACCCAAATATCTCCTTCAAATGTCATATCTCCCGTTCGTTTGGGTTCGAAAGTCAAGTGGTAACACCAGTGGTTTCCGACCCAAGTTGTATCAACAATTTTAAATGTATAGAAAGAGCGAGCAATATTTGAGATTGGACTAATAAACGTGCGTTGAAACAAGGGAATGTTATTTTCATACACATTGATGTCGAGATACATATCTCCAACAAGTTGATTGAGTTGATAGTTCTCAATCCCAGTTATTTTCGAAGCTGTGATTATTTCTTTTTTCTTTTTGGGTTTGTTTCGGAAATAGAAATCAGAAATCGACTCACTTAATAAAACAGGAAGGTAATTTTTACCATTTTCAGTCGAATCTAAATAGTCCATGACTAAATCGAGTCGTTTTACCAACGGGTTTTTATCAAATTTTTCACCTATATTATTGATGTCAACTTGCATTTTGTTGTATAGTTCGTAGTCGTAAGCTAGTAATTTTTCTTTGTTGTTTATTGGTTTGTTGGCTACAATTTTCTTGTGCATTGTAATCCAAGGAAGTTCAGATGGAGCAACGATTTTAATTTCATCCATTTCGTTGATGGAAACCTTGAGTTCAATGTTGATTATTTGGGTTTGGTCTTTTTTTACAGCAACTGTTTTCGTTTCGTATCCCATGTTGAAAAACTGTAAACTGTCAGTCGAATAGTATGTTGCTATTTTATAATTCCCTGATGTATCTGTGATTGCACCAATTTGTGAGTCCCGAAAACGAACTTTAACAAATGGCAATAACTCACCCGTTTCAGCATCGCGAACTGTTCCCGAAACTACTGTTTGTTGTGCCCAAGAAATGGCGCATAGAACTGTAGTAAGTATGATGAGTAGAGCATTTTTCATTGTAATGCTAAGTTAATGAAAGTATCTTGATTATACATTCATTTGTTGTTGTTTTTTGTATACAGAAGCAGAAACAATAATTCCGATTTCATACAACAAAATGATGGGAATGGAAACGATAATTTGACTAATTAAATCCGGTGGAGTGATGACAGCTGCTAAAATCAAAACAGCAACGATTGCATGTTTTCGGTATTTTCGCAGAAAATCAGGAGTTACAATTCCCAACTTTGTAAAAATATAAACGATGATTGGTAATAAAAACAATAGTCCAGAATAAAATACAGTGGATAAGATTGTACTCATAAATGAATTGATCGTAAAGATATTTTCAATGTCATTCGAGATTTTATATGATCCAAAAAACTGAACAGTCAAAGGTGCAACAATGAAATAACCAAAGAGTATTCCGATGAAAAACAACATACTAACGTAAAAAACAATGCCTTTTACCACTGATTTTTCGTTTTGTTTTAGTCCCGGTTTGACAAATGCCCAGATTTGATAAAATATAAATGGAAAGGAAAGTACAATTCCGCCCATAATGCTCATCATCAATGCATAGGAAAATTGTCCCGCCATCGTTGTACTTTGCATTTTTACCGGAATGTCTTCAATACAAATCCCAAAAAGATCACACATCAAACGGAAAGAGGGGAAATCAGGGCTTTTCATTGAAAGAAAAAGGTGATCCATGATCCATTCTTGAAACCACCACAATACAACCGATACTAACACGATTGCAATTGAAATTCGAACCAACCTCCATCTTAATTCTTCCAGATGGTCCAAAAATGACATGTCATTTTGTTCTTCTGCCATAGCGCACAAAGGTAACTGTAAGTATTGATAAATGATATAAAATGATGGTTCTAAATTTCGTTTTATCTGGAAAAATTGGGGCTTTTTGAAAAAAAGTAAAAAATTACCTGCTAAAATGTGTAACTTCGCTTAAATATTTTGTAACTTTCACATTAAAGTTCAATTAACGAATATTCATGGTTCAAACAGATCTTAAAGGTGCCTTGCGCACGTACTTTGGATTCGATAGTTTTAAAGGGAAGCAAGAAGAAATCATCAACAACGTCTTGGAAGGCCGTAACACATTTGTGATTATGCCAACAGGAGGGGGAAAATCCCTGTGTTATCAGTTGCCTGCTTTGATTTCAGAAGGAACAGCGATTGTTGTTTCTCCACTGATTGCTTTGATGAAAAATCAAGTCGATGCCATTCGTAACGTAAGCGACAGTGAGGCAGTAGCACATTTCCTTAATTCTTCTCTTACAAAAACAGAAATTACTCGCGTTAAAACGGACATTCAAGACGGAAAAACCAAGTTGCTCTATGTTGCTCCTGAGTCTTTAACCAAACAAGAATATATTGATTTCTTAACATCAGTCAATATCTCCTTTTTTGCAATCGATGAGGCTCACTGCATCTCGGAGTGGGGACATGATTTCCGACCTGAATACAGACGTTTACGTGAAATATTTGAAAAGATTTCGAATGTGCCAATCATCGCATTGACAGCAACAGCAACTCCTAAAGTTCAATTTGATATTCAGAAAAATTTGAATATGTTGGATGCTACCGTTTACAAATCCTCGTTTAATCGCGATAATTTGTATTACGAAATTCGTCCGAAAATTGATGTTGAAAAGGAAATCATCCGATACATTCGAACCAAACAAGGAAAATCAGGCATTATCTATTGTTTGAGTCGGAAGAAAGTGGAAGAATTGGCTGAATTACTTCAAGTAAACGGAATAAATGCTTTGCCATATCATGCTGGTTTGGATGCAAATACCCGTGGAAAGCATCAGGATATGTTCTTGATGGAAGAAGCCGAAGTCATTGTTGCTACTATTGCCTTTGGGATGGGAATTGATAAACCGGATGTTCGTTTTGTCATTCACCATGATATTCCGAAATCGCTCGAAAGTTATTACCAAGAAACAGGTCGTGCTGGTCGTGATGGAGGTGAAGGAGAATGTGTCGTTTTTTATTCTTACAAAGACATAGAAAAACTAGAAAAATTCCTTCAAGGAAAACCGGTTTCTGAACAAGAGATTGGTCGTCAGTTGCTTCACGAAATGGTTTCTTACTCAGAAACTTCTGTTTGCCGTAGAAAATACATTCTTCATTATTTTGGTGAAGGATTTGATGAGAAAAGTTGCAGCAGTATGTGTGACAACTGTCGTCATCCTCGGGATCGTTATGAAGGGAAAGAAAGTGTGTTGTTGCTTTTACAGTCCATTGATGCTCTTCAAGAAATGCAAAAAGCAAAACATATTTGTGCATTTATCTCAGGAAATTTAACAGCCGACATCATCAGTTATAAGCATAACAATCATGATTTGTTTGGGAAAGGGAATGAACGAGATGAACATTTCTGGAATGCTGTAATTCGTCAAAGTATTGTGGGTGGTTTTGTTTCAAAAGACATAGAAACTTACGGAACTTTGAAGATAACGGAAGCTGGCCGTGCGTTTATGGAAAAACCAACTTCGTTCATGTTGATTAAGGAACGTATTTTTACAGGAGATGAGGATGAAGAAGGCGGTATAATTACATCTGGAAAAGGCGCTGCTTTTGATGATGTTTTGTATGATATGTTGGTTGATTTGAGAAAAAGTATTTCCAAACAAAAAAACATACCTCCATTTGTTATTTTCCAAGAGCCTTCGTTGAAAGATATGTGTTTCCAATATCCGATTACAATGGAGGAGTTGACCAATATTCAAGGGGTTGGTACAGGAAAAGCGACCCGATATGGAGCACCATTCTTAGCATTGATTCAAAGTTATGTGGAAGAAAACAACATTGATCGTCCACAAGATTTGGTCGTGAAATCGTTGGTGAATAAATCGGGGCTTAAAGTTCAATTGATTCAAAACATCGATCGTAAATTGCCATTGGAAGACATCGGGAAATCACAAGGGAAATCCTTGGAGGAGATCATTGATGAAATCGAGGCAATTGTTTCTTCTGGAACACGTGTAAATATCAATTATTACATCGATGACATTTTGGATCCAGAAAATCAAGAAGAAATTTACGATTATTTCCGCGAAGCTGAAACAGATGATTTAATTGATGCATACCACGAGTTTGATGGAGATTACTCCGAAGAAGAACTTCGTTTGATGCGTATTAAGTTTATCAGTGAAATGGGCAATTAATCCAGAATAAAATTCAAAAAAGGTGTCTCGAAATTGGGGACACCTTTTTTATTCAATTGATTTCGTTTATCCTCCTGTAATTTTTTTGATTTCATTCAATTTCATCAAAGCTTCAACGGGAGTCAAAGTATTGATGTCAATGGAAACTAATTCTTCACGAATTTGCTCCAAAACAGGATCGTTTAATTGGAAAAAACTCAATTGCATATCGGGTTCAGCAGCCGCTTTTTTAATGCTTGACTTTTCTTGCCCTGCATGGGATTGTTCCAATTGTTTCAATAGTTTACTTGCTCTGCTAATTACTTGTGTGGGCATTCCAGCTAATTTCGCTACATGAATACCAAACGAATGTTCACTTCCACCAGGAACAAGTTTGCGTAAAAACAGGATTTTACTTCCTGTTTCTTTGACAGCAACGTTGAAATTTTTGATGCGTTCAAATTGGTTGGTCATTTCGTTTAATTCATGATAATGGGTGGCAAACAGTGTTTTTCCCCTGAATTTCGGATGTTCATGAATATACTCAGCAATGGCCCAAGCAATGGAAATACCATCATACGTACTTGTACCACGTCCAATTTCATCCAACAAAATCAAACTTCTTTCCGATAAATTATTCAAAATACTGGAAGTTTCATTCATTTCAACCATGAAGGTAGATTCGCCCGACGAGATATTGTCTGAAGCTCCGACACGGGTAAACACTTTATCAACCAAACCAAGTTTAGCGGATTTAGCTGGAACAAAACAGCCCATTTGAGCCATCAAACTAATCAATGCAGTTTGACGTAGCAATGCACTTTTTCCAGACATATTTGGTCCTGTAATCATGATGATTTGTTGGGTTTCATGATCCAAATAAACATCATTTGTAACGTATTCTTCTCCTACTTTTAGTTGTTTTTCAATGACCGGATGTCTTCCTTCTTGAATGTCGATGTTGAAAGATTCATCGACAAGTGGTTTGGAATAATTGTTTTGTTCAGAAACATCGGCAAAAGAAACCAAACAATCCAACTGACCGATTAATGATGCATTGTGTTGAATCGGCAAAATATAATCTGCCATAGATAAGACTAATTCTTGAAACAATCGACTTTCAATGCTTTGCATTTTGTCTTCTGCTCCCAAGATTTTTCCTTCGTATTCTTTCAGTTCTTGTGTGATGTAACGTTCAGCGTTAACCAAGGTTTGCTTACGTATCCATTCTTCAGGAACTTTGTCTTTGTGTGTATTTGTGACTTCCAGATAATACCCAAAAACATTGTTAAATGCTACTTTTAAACTTGGGATGCCTGTTCGCTCAGATTCTCTTAATTGAAGTTTTTCTAAATAATCTTTCCCTGAAAATGAAATTTCACGTAAATCATCAAGTTCAGCATGAATTCCTGCTGCAATAACCATCCCTTTTCCGATTTGTGTAGCTGGTTCATCCACCAATGTTTTGCTGATGAGTTCAATCAATTGCTGGCACGGATTGAGTTGATCCGCCATTTTTTGCAGCGAATAAACAGGTGTATTAGAAAGTAATTGTTGCATCGGTTGTAATTGACGAAGTGTCCATTCCAATTGCTTTATTTCTTTTGCATTTACACGTCCGACAGCTACTTTTGAAATCAAACGTTCCAAATCACCAATGTCTTTCATACGTTCAGAAAGCGCATATCGAATTTCACTTTGATTCAATAAAAACTCAACCGCTTCCAAGCGTTCTTGAATGGGTTTCAGGTCTTTGAGAGGAAGAACCATCCATCGTTTCAACGTTCGGCCACCCATAGGTGTTTTTGTCCGATCAATGATGTCGAGCAACGTCACCGCATTCTCATTGGGAGAGTATATCAACTCTAAATTTCGAATCGTAAAACGATCAAGCCACACATATTTTTCTTCCTCGATACGAGAAAGATGTGTGATGTGTCCAAGTTGATTGTGTTGTGTTTCAGATAAATAGTGTAAGATGGCGCCAGCTGCAATGATTCCATGTGCTAAATTATCCACACCGAAACCTTTTAAGTTTTGAGTACCAAATTGTTTGGTCAGTGATTCTTCAGCAAAGTCAGATGTGAAAACCCAATCTTCCAATTTGTAGGAATAATATTTGTCTGCAAATTGGTCTTTGTAAAGTGAATTCATCTTTTTTTGATAAATGATTTCACTTGGTTCGAATCCTTGGATTAATTTTTCAATGTATTCGAGTGAACCTTGCGCCACCAAAAATTCACCAGTTGAAATATCCAGAAAAGAAATTCCGTGTATTTTTTGATCGAGATGAATGGCACAAAGGAAATTGTTTTTGTTTTGATCCAACACTTGGTCGTTGAACGAAACTCCTGGAGTAACCAATTCCGTAACACCTCTTTTGACAATTGTTTTCGTCATTTTAGGGTCTTCCAATTGATCACAGATAGCAACACGTTGACCTGCACGAACCAATTTAGGCAAATACGTATCCATGGAGTGGTGCGGAAATCCTGCTAATTCAATGTGTGAAGATCCATTTCGGCGTTTGGTCAGAACTATTCCTAAAATTTTAGAAGCTTTAATAGCATCTTCGCCAAACGTTTCGTAAAAATCACCCACGCGAAACAACAACATCGCTTGTGGATGTCGCGCTTTAATCTGATTGTATTGTTGCATCAAAGGAGTTTCGCTACTGTCTTTACTTTTCGCCAAAATTGTTGTTTTTTAATTCGCTATAAAGATAAAATCTGTCCTTCGTTTTAGCTTCATTTTTTCCTCTTATCTTATCAACAAAAACACGATTTTATACACGAGATTTGTTTTTTTTGATTGACGGATTGATGGTGGTTGAGTTCATTTAATAAGTACCTTTTGTATTTCAAATCTAACCCGTTAATTAACGGATAAGCAACCTTTAAGTAGTTGATTTTACTGGTTTTTTGTTTTATCCTTTCATATAGTATCCCCATCAATCGTGAATTTAACCTTACACACAGACCTTAACAAAGATCAACTTTCAACTAACTGACTAGCTAACTAAGCGACTAACTAACTATCTAACTAAACGACTAACCAACTAAGTGACTAACCAACTAAGTGACTAACCAACTATCCACTTGCTAACTTACCAATGCTGACGAAAAATGTCAGCATCGTGACAAAGCTTTGCTTTCGTCATCGAACCTCTATCTACCATTAACTTCGTATCTTTGTCTAAAATTTAATCCTTTGAATCGCAAATTAAAATTATGGGAACTCGATCGAGTATCCGAAGAAGAGTTTAAGAGTCAAGACAAATTCCCTATTTTGGTCATTTTAAATGACATCCGTAGTTTGAATAATATTGGTGCTTTTTTTCGAACAGCAGATGCATTTAACGTGGAGAAAATCTATCTATGTGGAATTACAGCACAACCTCCTCATCGAGAAATTCATAAAACTGCTTTGGGCGCTACAGAATCGGTTGATTGGGAATATCGATCGGATATCTTGACGTTAATTGCTGAATTGAAATCGGAAGGTGTTGTTGTTGCAAGTATTGAACAGGCTGAAAAAACGGTGAAATTACACGAACTTGCTACTTTGCCTCAAAAGCGTACGGCCTTGATTTTTGGAAATGAAGTGGATGGGGTGGACCAAGCAGCAATTGATTCAAGTGATTACATCTTAGAAATTCCACAGTTTGGTACCAAGCATAGTCTAAATGTTTCCGTTTGTGCCGGTGTTGTAATGTGGGAATTTGCAAAACAATGGATTGAAAAATAGTTTTTTTAGTTTATTTATTTCTTCGTATGAGTATTGTAATTGTTTTGGTTGGTTTTTCTTTGCTTGGTTTGATGGGCTTTTTGCTTTGGAATGCTAAAAATAAAAACATCCAACTGTTGGTACAGTTACAAGAAGAAATAGCAAAGCGGATTGTATTAGAAACACGACTTCAGGAGCAAGAAAAAAGTAAGGCTATCGAGTTAGATTTACGTAAAGAGTACGATCTAGCACTTCAGTCGAACTTAGAAAATTTAGGCAAACAATTGTTGTATGCTGGTACTCAAACTTTACGAAAAGAAAACGAGAATCAACTAAATGTAGTACTTCAGCCGCTCAAAGACCAAATTCAATCTTTTAAAACAGAAATTACTCAAAATAAAGAGGCACAGATTGCACGGGATTCATCGTTAAAAACGTGGATTGAACAGTTGAGTAAACAACATGAGATGCTACACCTTTCAGCACAAAATTTAGCGGATGCTTTGCGTGGTGATCAAAAAATGCAAGGAGATTGGGGAGAGTTAGCTTTGGAGCGAATCTTGGAAATGAGTGGACTCCAAAAAGGAATTGAATACGAAACACAAGTTTCACTGAAAAATGAGGAGGGAACTCTTTTTCGGCCAGATGTTGTGATAAATCTACCGGAAGATAAACACATTGTTATCGATTCAAAAGTTTCATTAAAAGCTTTTGAACAATATATTCATGCTGAAGATGAACAGACAAAACACTCATTCTTACAAGCACATTTGCTTTCCTTAAAAACGCATATCAAACAATTAAGTGAGAAAAATTACCCTAATTTGAAGCGTTTGCAATCCCCTGAATTTGTTTTGCTATTTATTCCTTTGGAAGCTTCTTTTGCATTAGCAATCAAACAAGAACCCGGATTGTATCAGCTTGCTTGGGAAAAACGTGTTGTTTTGGTCACGCCTTCTACATTGCTAGCGACGCTGAAAACGGTAGAAAGTATTTGGCGTTACGAACGTCAAACAAAAAATGCAGTTGAAATTGCGGAACAAGCTGGGAGATTGTACGATAAGTTTGTTGGGTTTGTTGTTGATTTACAGTCTGTTCAGAGAAAGCAGCAAGATGCTCAAGATGGATTAGAACAAGCAATGAAAAAGCTACAAACAGGAAATGGAAATTTAGTCAACGCAGCTGAAAAATTACGCATTTTAGGAGCCAAAGCGAAAAAACGACTTTCTATAGAAGAGGATTTGGATCCAGAAAATTAAAGTTTTGATCTGATTTCTTTCATGAATTCTGATGCATAAACAAAATTGGTTACTTCGGGATTATCAGTCGAAACAATTGTTTTGTTATTCCCTTGCCACCAGTTTTTTCCTCTATAAATAAAATTGATGGTGTCACCAATTTCAATTACACTGTTCATGTCG